>JANNFJ010000675.1:0-7190 GCA_031379725.1 Calothrix sp. OTE_75_metabat_31 | reverse complement strand
GGGCGCAAGCATGAGCGCCCCTACAGATGCACCTCACCTGCGTGGGAACTGCTATAAATAATTGGCAGTGGGCAACTTGAGTTAGTAGTTGATGGTCAATAATTACTCGACGTGAAGAACAACCGATTATAAACCACTCACTAATTACTGCTCACTACCATTTTTAACCATCACATTGACAAAAAGGAAAGCCCTATTTATACGCCTGATGAATTCAAATTCCTAGCAGGAAATGATTTTTCGCTTTGGGAATTTAGGTTAGATTGGGCAGCCTCAACAAACTGGCTGACGCGATTGGGGTCGATTGGTTGTTCGATTCGTCCTTGACGCTTGAGCGAACTTGAAACAATTACTCCGTCTGCAGCTTGCATTAGTGTAGCAATATTTTCCCAACTTGCCCCACTGCCGATAAATACAGGAGTACCATTTGCGGCTCTTAATGCCAGTTCCAAATCTTCGAGATTGGGGGGGCTACCTGTTGCCCAACCTGATAAAATTACAGCATCAGCTAAACCCCGTTCGATAGTGTCTTTGACGGCAACGGTGAGATTGGGAGAACTTAAAGGATGTGCGTGTTTGACTAATACATCAGCAAAAATTTTGACGTTGCTACCTAATTCCCGACGGTAACGTAATAGATGATGTGCCTCTCCTTCGATTAATCCTTGGTCGGTTGCCATGACTCCGGTGAGGACATTGACGCGGATAAATTCGCAATTTAGGCAAGTTGCGATCGCTAAGGCGCTTTTGGCATCGTTTCGCAATACATTCAAACCTAACGGTAGCCCCACTAAGCTCTTGATTCGCTGTGTAACCACAGTCATGGCACTCACAACTGCTGGGTCAACCTGGCTTTTAGTAAACGGTGCATCGAAAAAATTCTCTACAATAATCCCATCTACCCCTCCACTCTTCAAGGCTGCAGCTTCTTGTTCGGCACGGTCGATTACCGCTTTGAGGCTTCCAGCCCAACGTGGTGAGGTTGGTAGAGGCAAGAGGTGAACCACGCCAATAATCGGTGTTTGAGTTTTAAACAGTTGATATAAGTCCACGTCTTTATAATTATTTTTGGGGTCAGAGATGGGAAATTAAGCTAGAGTCATCTAATAAGTAACATAAGCGTCTTGCCTGTAATACAATAGAGTGACAGGCTAGATACCTATCCTACGAGTTTTTTGGGGATTTGCTTACTAGTAAAAGCTTTCCATATAACTTGGTCAAAACGCCATACCTGCTATAACTATATTCTTAATCTCTATTCTTCAAACCTTGTATTTACAGCTATTTCACCTCAAATTGTTTTTTGCCTCCCTCTTGAGATGGAAATTAGCATATTTTTTTTCCTAAAGATATGTTAAGATAGTAAGTGGCTACAAGAGGAGTTTGCCACTCAACAAGACGCTAGGTAACTTTATAAGTCGGGCAGTTCTTCCACCGCTCGTAATCTCAGCTCTGTCTGAGCGAAAAGGTTGCACTACAGCTTTGGCGGCGTAATCGTAAAAAACGATTTTACCCAGGGTTGCTACTTCTCACTGCACGCCACAGACAATAGTGAAGGCGAATATTGCATTTGCTAATGTCGTCCAGAAGGTTGCTTTCCGTCGGGTAGATTTACAACGCAAAAGCTGCGGTAATACAAAATACCAATAGCTATACTTAAAAATAAAGATACAAGTGTTAAATTTACCCTAAGATTCTTTTTCCTCTGGAAAACAGTTACAGTCAGGCGTATTATAGCATAGTCTTCGTACTCCGGTTTCGGTTGGCTTCTATGCTGTGGAAGTGGGCACGAATTCTTGCAGTGATATTTTTTAGCACGCTGTTTGACTGCCATATCTGAGCAAACGAATGCCTAAACAAACGAGGTCTTAGCTAAAATTGTTTGACAAAAAGCGAAAAAACCAGAAGATGTATATAAAATATGGGTGATAAGCCAACAATTGCAATTTCTCACTTGGGCTGCGAGAAAAATCGAATTGACACAGAGCATATGCTTGGGCTGCTTGTGGAAGCAGGTTATGGTGTAGATAGTAATGAAGAATTAGCCGATTACGTTATTGTTAATACATGTAGCTTTATTCAAGCGGCGCGGGAAGAATCGGTCCGAACGTTAGTTGAGTTGGCAGAAGCCAATAAAAAAATCGTGATTACAGGCTGTATGGCACAGCACTTCCAGGAGCAACTATTGGAAGAATTGCCAGAAGCCGTTGCGGTAGTTGGGACAGGAGACTATCACAAAATTGTCGATGTCATTGGGCGTGTTCAAGAAGGCGAACGAGTTAAGGAAGTTAGCTTAGAACCAACTTACATTGCGGATGAGTTTACACCACGTTATCGGACAACGACTGAGGGCGTAGCTTACCTGCGAGTTGCCGAAGGATGTGATTATCGGTGTGCATTTTGTATCATTCCTCATCTTCGAGGCAACCAGCGATCGCGTACTATTGAATCGATTGTGGCTGAAGCCGAGCAATTGGCACTTCAAGGGGTGCGAGAAATCATCTTGATTTCGCAAATTACAACGAATTATGGTTCAGATATATACGGGAAACCGCAATTAGCCCAATTGCTTCGCGCTTTGGGTAAAGTGAATGTCCCGTGGATTCGGATGCATTATGCTTATCCAACTGGGCTTACCCCCGATGTAATTGCAGCGATTAAAGAAACCCCTAACGTGTTGCCGTACCTGGATTTACCTTTGCAACATTCTCATGAAGAAGTTCTCAGAGCGATGAACCGTCCCTGGCAAGGACGGGTAAACGATGCAATTATCGAACGCATTCAAGAAGCACTTCCAGACTCCGTGTTGCGGACAACATTTATTGTTGGGTTTCCAGGAGAAACAGAAGCACATTTTGACCACTTATTGCAATTTGCTCAACGCCATCAATTTGACCACGTTGGAGTATTTACCTTTTCAGCGGAGGAAGGAACGCCTGCGAAAAACCTATCGAACCAGATTTCCCAAGAAATTATGGACGAACGGCGCGATCGATTAATGGCACTTCAACAGCCGATTTCGCAAAAACGCAATCAAAATCAAATCGGCAACGTTGTAGATGTCCTAATTGAACAGGAAAACCCCGATACTGGCGATTTAGTCGGTCGTTCGAGCCGTTTTGCCCCCGAAGTCGATGGGCTGGTATACGTCCAAGGACTCGCCAAACTGGGTACTATCGTACCCGTAAAAATTCAAAGTGCAGATGCATATGACCTCTACGGTCAAATTATTAATAACTAATTTGTTTCTTGTACTTTGTCCTTAGTCAGTTGTCCTTAGTTAGTAGTCAGTTGTCTTTAGTCAGTAGTCAGTTGTCCTTAGTCAGTTGTTCTGACCACTGACCACTAACCACTGACCACTAACCGCTGACCACTAACCGCTGACCACTAACCACTGACCACTGACCACTAACCACTAACCACTAACTAATTAACCAATGACAAGCGACCTAAAACTCAGCAGCAATCAAAATCAAAATCAAAATCAAACAGCAGGAGAATTGATGAACCCAACGTTTCAAGAACTAGGACTATCACTTGAGCGCGTAGAACATCTAGAAAAACTTGGTTTTACTGAACCAACTAATATCCAAGCACAAGCGATTCCGCACTTACTTAATGGACGTGACGTAGTAGGTCAATCGCAAACCGGAACTGGTAAAACAGCAGCATTCTCGCTACCAATTTTAGAGCGGTTGGATATATCGCAACGAACCGTACAAGCTTTGGTATTGGCACCAACCCGCGAATTAGCGATGCAGGTTCACGATGCTGTTGCCAATTTTGTTGGTAATAGTGGAGCTAGGACTATGGCAATTTATGGCGGTCAATCGATTGAGCGCCAAATGATGCAACTCAAACGCGGCGTGCATATTGTAGTTGGTACACCAGGACGGGTAATCGATTTACTCGAACGCGGTTGTCTCAAACTCGATAGCGTCCGTTGGTTTGTATTAGATGAAGCCGACGAAATGTTGAGCATGGGCTTTATCGATGATGTCGAACGAATTTTGTCGCAAGCACCCGAAGAACGCAACACGGCGTTATTCTCGGCAACAATGCCACCCTCGATTCGCCAGTTGGTAAACAAGTTTTTACGCAATCCCGTTACTGTTACTGTTCAACAGCCCAAAGCTGCACCAACCAAGATTAACCAAGTTGCTTACATAGTGCCCCGGAACTGGACTAAAGCGAAGGCATTGCAACCAATTTTGGAAATGGAAGACCCCGAATCGGCGTTGATTTTTGTCCGTACCCGTCGTACTGCTGCCGAACTCACCAACCAATTGCAATCAGCAGGTCATAGTGTCGATGAATACCACGGTGACTTGTCACAACAAGCCAGAGAGCGCTTGTTGGTTAGATTCCGCAATCGTCAAGTCCGTTGGGTGGTAGCAACTGATATTGCGGCGCGTGGTTTGGATGTAGACCAGTTGTCCCACGTAATTAACTTCGATTTACCTGATAGCGTCGAGACTTACGTCCACCGAATTGGTCGTACAGGTCGTGCAGGTGCAGAAGGTACGGCGATTTCTTTGGTACAACCGTTCGAGCGTCGCAAGCAACAAGCGTTTGAAAGACACGTCCGTCAAGCTTGGCAAGTAATGCCAGTGCCAACAAAGGCACAACTTGAGGCACAACACATCCAGAAGTTGCAAGTACAAGTGCGCGAAGCCTTGACTGGCGAGCGTTTGGCATCATTTTTACCGATTGTGCGCGAGTTAAGCGAACAGTATGACGCTCATGCGATCGCAGCAGCAGCGTTACAAATTGCCTACGACCAAACCCGTCCAGCTTGGCTTTCGAGCGAAGATATGCCCGAAGAGGATATGTCATCGTCACCGAAACCCAGACTCAAAGGTGGTTCCGGTGGCGGTGGTGGTGGTTCGAGGAATCGTGATCGCGATTCGGGTGAACGTTCCGAACGTTCGGGTCGTCGTTCCTCGTGGTCTTCAGATAATGGAGATGGAGGCAATCGTGGTGGTGGTTCTGCCAAGCCTAACCTTAAAACATCTCGACGCGATTCGGGACCATCGAAAAAGTTAGGTAGTAGTACAACTAAAGAATAAGCATCGTAGTTGATGTAGACGCACAGGCGTTTAAAAGGGTGTTTTAAGTTCAATTGTGAAATAACTTGAGTCTCTATTTCCGGATTATTTGCTTCGATTTACCCTCATACTAGAGATTCAAGCAATTTCACCCTTACACCCTTAAATTACGCCTCTAGTAAGTCGCATAATTTGCTCCGTGGTCATTTTTACGGTTGCTTTACCCTGCATAGTCGCAATCAGCTTTTTAACAAGTAATGGTTCTATAGCTACTTTTTTTAAATACAAAGCATCTCCGACAACCTCAAATTCCACGTTTGTGTTTGGCAAGAAACCTAGCTTTTCTCGGATTTCGACAGGAATAGTAATCTGCCCTCTAGATGTAATTTTCATATAAAAATTTTAAGTAAACAAATCAGCATCTTTAAAGGCTTTACCAGCTTGGTCTTTCTCGGATAATATTGGTGGTGCGTCGATTTGCCAATCGATTGCGAGGTCGGGGTCATTCCAAATAATTGTGCGATCGCCCCCTGGTGCATAGTAGTCTGTAGTTTTGTAAAGGACTTCGGCAACTTCAGAACGTACAATAAACCCATGAGCAAAGCCAGCAGGTATCCAAAGTTGCCGTTTATTTTCAGCACTAAGTTCGTAACCTACCGACTGTCCAAAGGTCGGCGAGTTTTTACGAATATCAACAGCTACATCAAATATATTTCCTACCAAAGTACGTACTAATTTACCTTGAGGTTGAATAATTTGGTAGTGCAAGCCGCGTAGCACATTTTGCTTAGATAATGATTGATTGTCTTGGACAAAATTAATATTTAAACCTATTAATTCGGAAAATTTTTGGTAATTGTAAGATTCAAAAAAAAAGCCTCGATTGTCAGCGAATAATTGAGGTTCAACAACAATTATATCGGGGATGGAGGTAGGAATAATTTTCACGTTGTAGGACTCTTAAAAAATTTATTCAGTTCCATAAAGTAAATATAGAACTTGTTAGTTAAACATATTCAGTACAAATAATAAATAGCATAGGTAGAGGCTAGGGTCAATATTTATGTTCAATGGAGACATTCTAAATCGAACCGAAGTTTAGCGATTCAAGACCAAGTATCGCTGCATGATGTATCATAGTTTGCTATTCGATGAAAAACAAATTTTTTTAATCTTGTTTATTAATCTTCTTGCTAAAGAGCTAGACATCTGTTGATGTAAATCATGAGTTAAATGTTGCACGCTGACACGATAGTCTTCTAATGTAATGTACAAATCCTGAAGCATTGATAATTCATAATATATACCTTTATTTTTTGCCGCCACTTGCTCGCGTCCTATTTCTTCTCGCTCCCATTGCTGTAAAATTCTTATATTACTCAAACTTTCTTTGTTTGGACGAGCAATAATGTAATCAAATAGAGATGAATCCGGATTTTTAATACAATAATCATAATCAGCATCCATAATATATTTGAGCCATATAAGCTGTTCCGGCTTGTTAGCTTTTTGCATTTTTTTATTAAAAGTCAAAAGTAAATAACCGATAGCTCCTCCTAAATGCTTATAGTGTTCTATGTCAAAATAACGCTTCATTACTGACACAATCAATTCAGAATGAATTGCCTCTGTTGGGTCAGTAGCTAGCATTGTTGGTAAGTGAGGATAACGCATATCCTGGCGCAAATTTATAGGTAATGATTGATTGATATTCCAAGCAGCTTCCCATTGATTTATTGGATATTGATTCCTATGAGGACCAACGTAATCATAATTAATGAAATATCCATCTTCTGGAAGAAGAGATACAATTGCTCGAAATACACGATCTATATAAGCGATGTGATGTGCGGCGGCATGATTTATAACTAAATCATAGCCATCTTCTGGGAAAACATCACTGTTTACGTCCATTTGATAATAGCGAAGAGGAAATCTAGTAGTAGCAGCCTCTTGTTTCGCTTGTTTCAGTAAAGATTCTGAACAATCAATACCCACTGCTTCGATAAAAAGTCCTTGAGAATACAACAAACGCTCGACCCAACCATTACCGCAATTAAGAATTAAAGCTTTTTTAAACTGGCGATGATTAACTTGTTTTTTAAAATCGTCATACCACGGCATGTCTTTACAACCGCTGAC
>JANNFJ010000672.1:0-4472 GCA_031379725.1 Calothrix sp. OTE_75_metabat_31 | reverse complement strand
ATTAGTGTATAAGGGATTTGGCTTTGTTTGCGGTCAGATGATGCCTCAGTAACAAAGTACTTCAATAACTGAGGACTCGAAAGGGAACGTATATTTATAGCATAACTAATCCATGAGGTTAATTTCATGGTAGTCGTATTTGTTATTCTACTCACTTTGACAGAAATTCTGTCCAATCGTTAAGCACTCGTTACAGAACAGCAGCAGATATTTATCATTGTAACACGCGCAACTAAAGGATTTCCAGTTTTTTTGCTAGGTATAGTTACGCAATTTTAAATGGGTTTCAACTACATAGACTCACAAATTACTAATTCTCATATTTGGATAGCAAAACCTTCGTGTCGTTAC
Source organism: Calothrix sp. OTE_75_metabat_31 (assembly GCA_031379725.1). Lineage (GTDB taxonomy): Bacteria > Cyanobacteriota > Cyanobacteriia > Cyanobacteriales > Nostocaceae > JANNFJ01. Next base: position 4,121 of record JANNFJ010000672.1, on the reverse strand, counting down.
TTTCGGTCAAGAATAAAGCAAATTTACTTAGAATCGAAATAGTAATTACAATTGGTGGTAGTACAAAGTTGAGACCAAAGGGCGATACTCAAAAAAGTAACGAAATATAATTAACAATTTATTGCATTTATTAATAAATACAAGTACGTAGCAAAAGGGGAAAACGGTGGAAGGTGCGAATATTGTTTTAGAGTGGCAGCAACGAGTCGGAAATCAACGCGATTGGGTTTGGCGCGGTTGGCAAATTCGCTACACGTATATTCGTCCTGCCCAAAATTATCAAGAGTCAGTACCAATAATTTTATTACACGGTTTTGGGGCTTCCATCGGTCACTGGCGGCATAATTTAGAAGTCATCGGCGAACATCATACCGTTTATGCGATCGATATGCTGGGGTGGGGTGCTTCGCAAAAAGCCCCTGTGAATTATAGCGTTCACCTCTGGGCAGAACAAGTATATGACTTTTGGAAAACATTTATTGGTAAACCCGCTGTCATCGTTGGCAATTCTCTAGGTTCCTTGGTTTCCATGACAGCCGCATCTGTCCATCCAGAAATGGCATTCGGGCTAGTAATGATGAGTTTACCCGACCCGTCGCTCGAACAAGAAGCGATTCCGCCATTTTTGCGACCTGCGGTAGCGACTATTAAGAACTTTGTCGCTTCACCGCTCGTACTCAAACCTTTATTTTATTTTATTCGTCAACCTGGTATTTTGCGGCGTTGGGCTGGTCTTGCCTACGCAAATCCGGAAGCTGTAACTGACGAACTTATCGACATTATTGCGGGGCCACCGCAAGATCGGGGCAGTGCGAGGGCTTTTAGTGCTTTATTCAAAGCCAGTATTGGTGCTAATTTTAGTCCTAGCGTGAAAGCTGTATTACCAACTTTAGATATACCAATGCTGTTAATTTGGGGGCAAAAAGACCGATTTGTTCCCCCCTCATTAGCTGCCTTGTTTGTTAAGTACAACGCTAAGTTAGAATTAATCAATTTAGATGATGCCGGACATTGCCCCCATGATGAATGTCCTGATGAAGTAAATCGGGTTATTTTGGAATGGATTAAGGGGAAGGAGAGGCCCCCTAGTAGTGATAAGGGGCGGGGGGAAGAGGGAAAGGTTGAGCGGTAAGGAGTCTACTTGTTTGGAGTTTGAAAACGAGCTAGCAATTCTTCACGAGATAATTGCAGCAACAAAGGCGTATATTCTTCGATCGGTAGCATTAGCAATAAGGGAATAATTTGAGCTAGCTGCTGGTCTTCTCCAAATCGAGCTTTAAGCAAATTTTCGATTGAAAGACTTTGCCCTTGTTCTATCCCTTGGCGTTTGGTTTCTTGCTCCCATTCTTGGTACGCTTGTGAGACTATCATTATTAGCTCCTCATCTTCGTTATCAACTTCTTGTGTTATGTCTATTGTAATTTTCCAAGTTGATAATAGCCGCAGGGTTGTAGAGCGTCGATTATCATCTCGTGGTAGGGCTAGAATTTCTGACAATGCTTGCCGTTGAACTTTCCCCCTACCCAAAATCCTGAACAAAAGTGTTTCTGGGGTGGGAGGTAGACTGTTAACAGCTATGACTGCTGTTTTCAGACCTTCTACGAAGAAATATATACCATCCAACCAGTGGTCGCGTAAATTGCCGCCAAAATTATTGAGAATTCGGTCTGAAACCGTTGGAGTGATAATCCACTGCGTTGGAAGTTGTTCTTCATCCAGACGTTGGTCTTCTCGGTTTGCTTCGCGTTGAAAATTAGATTGCACAAAAAACAACTTTTGTAAACAACTACGAATCTCAGGCAGATTTGGTTGATTACGGTACGGTTCTAGCAAGCATGGTACAGAAGCTATTCGGCTCAGTAAGCCTAATTCTTCTGGGTTTGTGTGCGGTTGAGGAAAAGGGGGTAGAACTGAAACATAATTATTGGACACCCCTTGACATATTATCCGGAATGTATAAGTATAAAAATGTAGTCTATATCAAATAAACGATATGGAAGGCACATCAGAAGTGACTATTAGTATTGGAGAAGCCGCAAAGGAAATAGGTGTATCCACCAAAACATTAAGACGTTGGACAGATGCTGGTAAAATCAGGTATGAGCGATCACCAACAGGACAAAGGCGGTTTTTCCTAGCTGATATTAAACGCATCACACCTAGAGAGTTAAGCCAGTTAGACGACCGGATTACAATTAATTATGCCCGTGTAAGTAGCCATGACCAAAAAGCAGATTTAGTACGTCAAGCACAAGTATTAGAAGCATTCAGTGCAACAAACGGGTGGCAGTTTGAAACTATCCAAGATTTAGGGAGTGGTCTGAATTATAACAAAAAGGGATTACAAAAACTGCTAAAACGCATCATGCAAGGAGATGTGGGGAGATTAGTACTAACCCACAAAGACAGGTTGCTGAGGTTTGGCGCAGAACTTGTATTTGCAATGTGTGCAGAGTTTGAAACCGAAGTAGTAATAATTAATAAGTCTAACGAAGAAGTGACGTTTGAACAAGAATTAGCGGAAGATATGATTGAGTTAATAACTGTATTCAGCGCTCGGCTGTATGGTTCTAGAAGCAAGAAAAATAAAAAATTAATTGACGGCATGACGGCTGCTATAAACGAGGTAAAATAAATGGGAACGCTCACATACGTGAAAGGATTGCCGACACCAGCAGAAGAATTTAATGCAAGCGGGATCACCGAGTTTGAAATGTTTCTTACTGCCTATAGTTCGGTATTTCATCAAGCGGCATGTGAAACGGCAAATCACCTTTTAAGTGGTATTGAATTTAATAAATCTAAGTGGAATACTCACTTACAGGCAACTTACAAAATCTCAAAGCGTCACGCAAACGGTGTAATCAGCTTTGCTCACGGAAAGGTTGAAGGGTCGAAGGAGCATCGGGAACTTCACATCAAAACACTTGAAGGAAAACTTAAGTCAATCAACGCTCTTGTTTTAGGTGCTGAAAAAAAGTTAGCTGATGCCAGAAAATTTTATGCTAAAAAGAACTGGCGTTCCTCTCGCACCGGATGTAAACTCCCTTTATCTTGTTCGCTTGCATATCGTGAAACTAATTGGCAAAACCTGCGGTTTCAAATCCATAACAAAAAACGTAAAGCGTATAAATTAACAAATCAAATAAACCATTTAAAGATATCACCAATTCATGTTTTTATACCCCGTAACCAAGCATTTGTGGTTGGCTCAAAGGATGAAACGTTAGGTAATCAAGTCTGTCAATGGGATGGGGATATTATTCGGTTTCGCGTTCCCGGTTGTCTGGAGTCGATGTTTGGGAAATACGTACAAACCAAACTAGGAAACTTTGACCGTAACATTAACAGAATAAACGCAAATGGTTCCAAAACTTGGCACTTTTATCGTAAAAATAATAAGTGGAATGCAGCAGTCCAGTTTACACCGACATATGTAAAACCTGTTTCTCGACATTCGGATTATGGCTGTATCGGGATTGACATGAATCCAGGTTCTATTGGTTGGGCATTCGTAGACCATGACGGCAACCTCAAAGCACATGGACAAATACCGTTGCTTTGGGGATTACCTAGAGGCAAACAAGACGCGCAAATTGTCGAAGCTTGTCTCCAATTAGCAGTATTAGCAACAAAATATCTATGTCCGATTGTTTGTGAAACGCTTGATTTTAGCGCTAAAAAGCTTAAACTCGGAGAAGAAAACAGAAAATATGCTCGGATGCTTTCAGGTTGGGCATACAACCGATTTTTTGATTTATTGAATCGGATTTGTAGCAACCGAGGGATTTATGTCATGAGCGTAAATCCTGCATTTACTAGCATTATTGGTTTAGTTAAATACGCTCGTCTTTACGGTTTAGGAAGTAATGAAGCAGCCGCTTTTGTCATAGCTAGACGTGGTAAAAGATTAAAAGAAAAAATACCGACGACCATGCAAGCCTATCTATCCGTGAAGGATGGAAAGCACATATGGTCGTGGTGGAGACAACTTAATAATGTCTTGAAGTCTCGTACTGATATTAAGAATCGGCATTCTTACTATGGTATCTCTAACTGGGAATTAGTGGTCAAGGAACCTAAGCCGAAAGGCAAGGGAACCAAGCATTCATAAGCCACTG
>JANNFJ010000647.1:0-7688 GCA_031379725.1 Calothrix sp. OTE_75_metabat_31 | reverse complement strand
AGTGCGTGTCCCCTTGGGACTCAGCCTGCGCTATCGCAGGCTTTGTTGCTATTAGCCCTACCATTCTATGGTAGGGCGGGATTTGGGGCATTCGATAAGGCTATATGCTGCCACGATTGAGGGGCATCACCCCTGATTCGCCAGCAGTATCCTTTAAGAAGTCGGGGAGATGAACCTCTCGACTTATCTCTCCCAACTCTTCCTTTGTGTTCTTTGTGTCCTACCCTGCAAGAACGCGAAGCGCGTATGTGGTTAATCATCTTAACCCTTCAGAACTTATGACACGAACCACTAGCAATACTGCGTAGGTTTTGAAGTTTTCCCAAAATAGATCCACCATTATCCCCCGATAAGTTGGGGGACTTTGTAAGGCTTTTAGCCCCCCAACTTATCGCTCTTGTTGGGGGGATCTAAAGCTATCCCTTGCAGTATTGGAACCACTAGTACAGCATGGCGCAAGTAACCATACCATTTTTTATGTATCGCATAGAGACGCGAGCAAGATGCTCGCACTACAATGGTATTCCTATTTCCGCCGTTGGGTACTAGTACCGCTCAAAAATTTCCCATTTCCTACTCCCTACTTAATCAAATTGACGCGAGGTCTAAAAGTTTCTATTTGCCGTAACTTTTCGTAAAGTTCGCGTTCTTCGTCGCTGATAGTTTTGGGAGTGACAATTTGGATTTCCACCAGCTGGTCGCCGCGTTTACCCCCTTCGCTGGGGTAGCCTTTATTTGCCAGACGGAACCGCTGACCGGAACGAACACCAGCAGGAATTGACATTTTTACCGGGCCATCAAGAGTGGGGGCTTCAATTTGCCCGCCTAAAACCGCTTCTGAAGGGGTAACTGGGACTTGACAGAAAATATTCATGCCTTCGAGTTTAAACATCGAATGGGGTTCAACGGTGATTTTTAGGTATAAATCACCACCACTAATCCCTTGGTCGCGCAAACGAATCGTTTGCCCTGTCACCATTCCGGGAGGCATAGTCACTTCGAGAGAACGCCCATCTTCTAAACGAATGCGTTCTAAACCACCTATATAAGCTTTTTCGAGAGGTATAGTTAACCGGGCTTCAATATCGCGCTTAGTGGGACGCGGATTAGGGGTAGATTCTACCTTTGTGCGGATATTGCGAAATGGATCGTTACTGGTAGTATTACTAGTGCGGCTGGTTGGATTTGGGTCGCGTCTTGTACCAACACCAATTACCTGATTGATAAATTCTTCAAAACTAGGATATTGACTTGGGTCTACATCGGGGACTTTGGTACGACTGCCATTTTGCCAACCATTGGTTTTTGGTGTATTTTTCCCAGCACTAAAACCGCGTTGTTTCCAATAGCGGCTATATTCGTCATATTGAACGCGACGAGTTTCGTCTAAAAGGACTTCTTTGGCTTCATTAATCGCTTTAAATTTTTCTGCTGCTTCCTCGTTACCTTGATTGCGGTCGGGGTGATATTGCAGCGCTAATTTTCGATAAGCTTTTTTAATATCCTCGAAGGAAGCATCTTTGGATATTCCTAAAATTTCGTAATAATCTCGAAAATTCTGCAAATTCAGTGCCATAGCTGCTGGTTAATTTTAGATTTTAGGTATTTTTATGGAGAATAATAAGAGAAAAACGTAAATTATCCGTATAATTCTTGAGCTAAGAGGTTTTTGTAACTGCCAATGAGTAAATAGTCATCATAAATTAAGGTACAACAGGACTAATAAAAAAATCATTTTTTCTGACCCTGGGTTTATTTTTAAAGCAATAAGACTTTTAATCTATGAATTGTCGGGAAGGGTTAATAGATCCCCGACTTCTCCAAGAAGTCGGGGATCTGGACATAACGAAACAGTCAACATTAATGAAATAGACTACTAGTTAGTAATACTTAATTACAAATTACTAGTTGTTAAATTCTAATTCCGTATTCAGACGACCAATTTTACCTGTGGGTTTGAGAATAAAGAACTCCGAATCTAATACTCTGCCTTTTAAAAGTGGTTGCCGCTTCATACATCCAAAAAAATAATTACTACATATTTTAGGAGTAACAGATACATGCTGTAACGTAAAGGCGGGTTTTCCCGCCTTTTAGTTTAAAGCCAGTCGTCGTCATCATCCCAGTTATCTTGATAACTCGGACGAGAGGGACGACGTGAAGACCCACTGTCGGATGAAGAACGATTATTTCTGTCGTTATCTTGATTGCTGTAATCGCGGCTTCTATCTCTGTTGGAATCTCGACTGTAATCTCGACTGGAATCTCGACTGTAATCGCGGCTCGTATCTTTGCCGTAATCTCGGTTAGAATCTCTGTTGGCATCCCGACCGTAATCTCGACTTACGTCTTTACCATAATCCCTGTTGTAATCGCGGCTACTATCTCGACTGCCATAGTCGCGGCTATCTCTACTAGAATCTCGACTACCATAATCGCGGATATTATCTCGACTACCAGAATCCCTGTTGTAATCGCGGATGTTATCTCGACTACCATAGTCGCGGGCACCAGAACCTCGACTATAGTCGTCGCGGTCATCTTTATCGCCACCACCTGTGAAGATGTCACGGATAGTGCCGAATAAATCATCGTCTTCGTCGTCTGCATAGTACTGGCGAACTTCACGATTGAGTTCGTACAATGCATCTTGAAGGTCGGCGTGGGATTGGTCAATACCTCGGTCATCGTTAGCTTGTAAGGCTTCACGGAGTTCGCGGCAAATATTATCGATGCGCTGACGACGACTGCGGGCAAATTGCATCCCGAAATCTAAGGCGATTTCGCGCAGTTGACGTTCGGCTTGTAAAATCAAGGCCTCGGCACGGGTGCGCTTTTCGACTTTTTCTTTACGCTGTCGGTCGATTGCGGCGTATTTTTCCGCATCTTTAACCGCTTGGTTGATTTCCGACTCGCTGAGGGTGGATGCACCTTGAATGGTGACACTTTGTTCGCGTCCGGTGGTGCGGTCGAGTGCTGTTACCTGGAGAATACCGTTAGCATCAATATCAAGCGATACCTGGATTTGGGGGATGCCGCGTGGTGCGGGGGGGATACCGTAGAGCTTGAAACGCCCTAACGACTTGTTGTCTGATGCCATTTCCCGTTCGCCTTGGACTACGTGTACTTCAACCGTATTTTGGTTATTTTCAGACGTTGAGAAAATATCCGAACGACGAACGGGGATAGTGGTGTTACGGGGGATGAGTTTTTTGGCAATACCGCCAATGGTTTCTACACTGATTGATAGCGGGGTAACATCGAGTAATAAAACGTCTTTGAGTTCACCGCCCAGAATCCCAGCTTGAACTGCGGCACCGACTGCCACTACTTCATCGGGGTTCACGTTTTCGCTGGGTTCAATGCCAATCATGGCGCGGATGATTTGTTTGACCATTGGCATCCGGGTCGAACCACCAACGAGGACAACTTCCTCGATGTCTTCGGGGGTAAAGCCTGCATCGCGTAATGCGCGTTTAACGGGTGTGCGGATTCGTCCGAGTAAATCTTCACATAACCCCTCGAATTGCGATCGCGTTAATCGCGTTTCCAGGTGTTTGGGGCCGTCTTCGGTGGCGGTAATAAAAGGTAGATTAATATCGGTGACGCTGACGGCGGAAAGTTCAACTTTTGCTTTTTCGGCAGCTTCCATTAACCGTTGCAGCGCTTGCCTGTCGCGTCGCAAATCGACACCTTCGGTTTCCATAAATTGGTCTGCTAACCAATCGACTATTTTTTTATCAAAGTCGTTGCCACCGAGTTGGGTGTCACCGCTGGTAGCTTTGACTTCAAATACACCATCACCAATTTCTAAAATTGATACGTCGAAGGTGCCACCACCTAAGTCAAATACTAAAATTAGTTCATTGTCGCCACGGTCTAAACCATAAGCTAGGGAAGCTGCCGTTGGTTCGTTGAGAATCCGCAATACATCCAAACCAGCAATTCTACCGGCATCGCGTGTTGCTTGCCGCTGGGAATCATTAAAATAAGCAGGAACTGTAATTACTGCCCCTGTGACTTTTTCTCCCAAGTAGCGACCAGCATCATCTGCCAATTTTTTGAGAATCATTGCCGAAACTTCTTCGGGAGAGAAATCTTTACTCAAACGGGGGCAGACAACTTTAATATTACCAACTTCGTCTTTACGAATTGTATAAGGAACACGCTTCGATTCAAGATTGAGTTCGCCATATTTGCGCCCAATAAAACGTTTAATGGCAAAATATGTATTTTGCGGGTTCAGCACAGTTTGCCGTCGTGCCATTTCCCCAACAACTCGTTCACCATCTTTACTAAAGCCAACTACGGAGGGAGTTATTCGCATTCCTTCTGCATTGGCAATCACCACCGGCTTGCCACCCTCCATGACGGCAACCACTGAGTTGGTTGTACCCAAGTCAATGCCGACTACCTTGCCCATGCGTCACTGTTCTCCTAATGTGTCTTATAAATTTATTTGTTTAGAATCAATACTTGCCTTATTCTATCTTGCAGTTGAGATATACATGGTCATTAATCAGAATGCTTGTTGTCACTGGTAGGAAATCATCAAAAATGGAATGTGTTCGATTTCAAGGATAAATTTTGACTATGAATGATTAATTCAAGGAATTAACGGCTACCCCACAACAACGCCTATGCAGACAAACCAATATAGTCTAAGGGGTAGAGTAATAACAAGACAATAATTACTTTTATCTCCACATCCTACTGCCTACACCTTACGAGCTTCTGTGAACTTAAAGAACCAACTACAAACCCACCTCATAAATATTGTGCGCGATCGCGATCCCTACATTGCCTCTTGCGGACATTTTTTTGTTCAAAAATACATCCACCATCAATTTGAGCAATGGGGGAGTGTGGAAATCCACACCTTTGATGTGGCCGGTAAAAGCTGTCAAAACCTCATCTTAAATTTACCTTGTGCTAGCCATTCAAAAAAGGTTGATTTACCACCAATTCTAATTGGTGCCCATTATGATGCGGTTCCAGGTTCCCCAGGTGCTGATGATAATGCCACTGGTGTAGCTGTTTTGCTGGAATTAGCCAGAATGTTCGCATCGAACCCAGCTAAGTATCCTGTGCGACTTGTGGCATTTGATATGGAAGAATATGGCTTATTGGGTAGTGCCGATTATGCCGCAAAACTCAAGGCAGAAAATCAACCCTTACGGTTAATGATTTCTTTAGAAATGCTGGGGTATTGTGTCAAAACACCCAATTCGCAAGCTTATCCACCACCACTGGAGAAAATTTACCCGTCGCGCGGTGATTTTATTGCCTTGATTGGTAATTGGCGAACATTGCGCGATTTAATCGGTATTAGTCGCAGTATCCGCAAAGTTGGCGTGCCAAGTCAATGGTTGCCCGTACCCAATCGCGGTTTAATAGTTCGAGAAACTCGAAGAAGTGACCATGCCCCATTTTGGGATGCTGGGTATCCAGCGATGATGATAACCGATACGGCAAATATGAGGAACCCTCATTATCATCAAGCCAGCGATGCGATCGCAACTCTAGATATGGATTTTCTCACGGGGGTATGTGAGGGGTTAGAAATAGGAATTAGGAAGTTATAAAAATTATTATGATGAGCAAAAATATTACTTTAACAATTAATGATTCTCAAGAAGTTACGAATACTTCAAGTCAAAGGAATATTCTTTATGATAAATTCCAATCAAGAATTATCCATAATCCTTATTTAGACAGAACCTTGGTAAGTTTCCAAGCTAATAAAGAAGCTCAATATTCTTGGTTTAAATACCGAGAAGGATTTTCCGAAAAACTTGTCACCTACTTACTTGAATCTTTAAAACCTCAAGCTGGTGTTTTACTTGACCCTTTTTCAGGAGTTGCTTCATCCTTATTCGCCGCAAGTGGTAAGGGGTGGGAAACTATTGGGATTGAACTCTTACCTGTCGGTATTTTTGCTACACAAGCTAGAATTGCGGCTCAAAATATTGACGTAGAAACATTAAATACTGAGATTCAGAAAATAAGGCAAATTAATTTTGCTGATTACTACGATGATAAATGTGCCTTCAATCACCTTGCAATTACTTGTAATGCATTTTCTCAATCACAAGAACGAGAATTAGTTGGTTATATATCTTACTGTCATAACTATATTAAAAATGACGATATGCGTAATATTTTATTATATGCAGCGTTTTGTATTCTTGAGGAAATAAGCTACACCCGAAAAGACGGGCAATATTTACGTTGGGATAGTCGTTCTGGTCGTTCTAGAGCTAAAAAAGAATTTAACAAGGGAAAAATATTAAATTTTCAAGATGCAATTTTTAAAAAATTGACGCATTTTTCATCCGATTTATCCCCGAACAATATCATTCAACTAGATTTATTTAGCAATAATTCAAATACAGAAAATAAAAAGCTTAAGATAAATCTATATCAAGGTTCGTGCTTAGAAACTATTCCAAATCTAAGAGATGAAAGTATTGATTGTGTCATTACTTCTCCTCCTTACGTTAACAGATATGATTATACCCGTACATATGCTTTAGAACTTGCCTTTTTAGGGTGTAGCGAGGATGAAGTAAAGCGCTTACGGCAAGCAATGCTTTCATGCACTGTCGAGAATCGTGATAAAAAAAGTTTCTTAGAGAAATACTATATTGAAATAGAACGTTATGAAGATTTTTTGAAAATAGATTCAACATTTAATAAACAGTCAGCCCTACACGAAGTTTTACAAATTTTAGAAATTTATAAACAAGAAGGTAAATTGAATAACGTACATATAATTAGAATGATACGCAATTATTTTTATGAAATGTGCTTTGTAATATATGAATTAGCCCGCGTTCTTAAACCGGGTGGTGTAATAGCAATGGTGAATGATAACGTTCAATATGCGGGCGAAGAAGTTCCAGTTGACCTGATATTATCTAACATAGCAGAATCTTTTGGGCTAACAACGCGATATATTTGGACATTAGGGAGAGGAAAAGGTAATAGTAGTCAGCAAATGGGAAATCATGGACGTACAGAATTACGCAAGTGTATCTATATTTGGGAAAAGTAAGTATTGTGACCGAAGAATCAAATCGTATTAATTATAGGTTACGTTCAACTTTTTTTTACCGCAAACTCAAAGAGTATAAAACGCTATCTTTTAAAGGTAAAATTGAGTCTTTATTACCTATCTGTAATTTATATAGTTGGGAAGAAAGAGCAAATTGGAATATTGGAGAAGACGCATTTACATACATCTGTCAACATTCAAGTTTACAGCTAATTCAGGTATTTTGTCATCCCAGGTTAATTAGAGAATATTCTCAATTGATAGCCTACTACCGTAATATTGCAGCCTTGTCTCAAAAAGCTGTTTCCAATTTAGCAGGTATTAATGTAAAAAAATTGAAACTGACGAAGAAAACCTATACCCTTTGACAGAAAATACTGCTCTTTCACTTTCTCAACTATTTAACGAACATATATCATTAATTATTGATAGTTCTATTAAAAGTTTTAGTGAGGAAGAATTATATGCAATAATGCTAGCTTCAACGGGAGCGCAAATTGATGGTTCGTGGCGTAATGCAATCGGGGAAGAGGCAGAAAAAGTTGTACAGCGACTTATTGTTAAAGAAGTAAAGGAACGTAATCTTCTCGCTGCTTTTATCCCGCGCCTTGGTACAGGGGTTGAAGTCTAT
>JANNFJ010000576.1:0-8778 GCA_031379725.1 Calothrix sp. OTE_75_metabat_31 | reverse complement strand
GATCTGCCCTTGGAGCATCTAGAATATTGAAAAAAATGGGTTGTGATGTCCCCCTATGAGTGGGGATACAGAAACGCGTGTATTGCTGCGCTACCAGAAGCGACTGGTCTAAGTGAAAAGACTATAGGTAACTGGGGAGTCAGGTTTGATAAGCGACCCAATTATGTCACACATATTTTACGGATGGCGGATAAACTCAACCAAATCAAAAAAATAGTCCTGCCTCCCGACTTCCCTCAAGAATAATTTACTCGTGATTCGTGACTAAAATGCTTGTACTATAGGCAGAGATTTCTTACCCTGGGTTCAGCCAGTAAATATTTTTGGAAATTAAGCCACTACTGACAAAATTTCCAGAACTTCCTATTGCAGGCTTGTTGTCACTAAATTACGAAGAGAAACAATGCAAATTGGGAGGCAATCCCACCAAAACAAACATCGAATTGATATCCTCTGTCAGTTGCCCTTAGAACCGATAGAATATTGTCGTCGTTGGGTTACTCAGGAACCAGGACGTAATTATCGCAAAGCTTGCATTAATGCGATCGCACAAGTTACCGGGACAAGTCCAAAAACTGTAAAAGACTGGGGGAGAGATTTTCGGTACAGACCAAAATACGTAACTAGAATTTTGCGGCAAGCTGATTTAATAAACCAATTTAAACAGCTTGTTGACCAAGAAATTATCAATTTACCGTTAGATTCTCTCCAGGAATAATTTAGTCGCTACTCACTACCAATTACTATAAAAAGCCCTTGTACTGACTGCAAGGGTAATTTAGGCTGCATATAGATTGTCTTTTTGACGTGCGCGATGATAGCAACAGCAGAACACCAAATGGATTCGATTTCTACATTCGATATTACAAAATATCCTTTATTCGATGTCATGAAGGATATCAAAATAGGACGCATTCAGCTACCAGATTTTCAGCGAGATTGGGTTTGGGATGACAGCCATGTACGCCGTTTATTGGCAAGTATATCATTGGCTTATCCTATTGGCGCAGTCATGATGTTGCAGCAAGGTATCGAGCGCCGACAATTTAAACCGCGTCTGCTTGATGGTGTACCAACTACTGCAACCCAAACACCAAACTTACTAGTACTCGACGGACAGCAAAGATTAACAACTTCGTTTATGGTGCTGCTATCCGAGCAACCCGTCGTCATCAAAGACCCCAAAAGCCAAAAATTAATAACAAAGTGGTATTACCTGGATATTGAAAAATGTCTTGAACCAGAATGCGATCGCAAAACTGCCATTATTGCCTTACCAGAATCGAAAGTTATGCGAACTCGAAACGGCGATTTGATTGATTGTTCGACTCGTGAAAACGAGTATGAAGCGCTTTTATTCCCACTATCCAAAGTATTCTTTTTTTCGGAATGGCGCAGCAAATTTTCTAAGTATTGGCAATACGATCCTCAAAAGCTACAACTCATTGACACTTTAGAATTAGAAGTTCTTAAAAAATTTGAGCATTATCAAATACCAGTAATTCAACTCCGTGACTCATTACCGAAAGAAGGAGTTTGCCAAGTTTTTGAGGAAACCAATACAACCGGATGCAACCTTAGTTCCTTCGATTTAATGAGTTCAAGTTACTGTGCAGGCGATTTTAGCCTTCGAGACGATTGGAAGCACCGCGAAAACCGCTTTCAGACATTCAAAGTTCTGCGGAAGGTTCGTAATACTGATTTTATACAAGCTATAAGTTTGGTAGCTGGTTACACTCGAAGAATCGAAGCAGCTAAACAAGGCTGGAATTTAGATAAATTGCCCGGCGTATCTTGCGGTCGTGGTGAAGTATTAAAACTAACAAAAGAAGAGTACCAAACATGGGCTAACCCTGTTAACAAAGGTTTTGAAGAAGCGGCTCGTTTTCTACGCGGTCAAAAAATCTTTGATGCCGATGATATTGCTTGCCCCATCCAGTTAGTTGCCTTAAGTGCAATTTTGACGATTATCGGCGATCGCTCTCGTTCATTTCAAGTGCGTTCGATGTTGGAACGTTGGCTGTGGTGCGGGATGTTCGGTGAAATTTATACCCACTGGCACGATTCACAAGCTGGACGCGATATTATCGAAGTACCAGCATGGATCGAAGGTGGTTCCGTTCCCTTTGGCATTACACAAGCAAATTTCTCGTTTGAAAGGCTTCTTAGTGTCAGGAAGCGACTTGGCGCAGTTTATCAGGGATTTGCAGCGTTACTGCGGCGTGAAGGGGCAGTCGATTGGATTACAGGTGAGGAAATTAACGACGTTGTTTATTTTGAAGAACAAATCGACTCGCACCATATTTTCCCTGTGGCATGGTGTCGCAAACAAGGTATTGACCCAAAAAAATATAACTGCCTAGTTAATCGCACCCCATTAAGTGCGAAAACGAATAAAAGGATTGGCAGTAAAGCACCTTCGGCTTACCTGAAAGAATTTGAGCTACATGGAACTGCGGTAGCTAGCTTGGAAGAACTTATGCGATCGCATTGCATCAAATTAGAAATTTTACGCAACGACGACTTTGAAGCATTTTTTCAAGTAAGAGCGAAAGCCCTGATGGAACTCATTGGTAAAGCGATGGGCAAAAATTTAAGCCTTGAATTAATTGAGGATAGCGATGGAGAGTTCCACATGGGGAACGGTGCAGGCTACATCCAAAAATCATCACCAAGCGTTCGGTGATTAGTAATTGACTCAACATTCCCGAAACAACTCTATTTTCCACCGGATGGAGGCTCTTGTTTTTTCAACCAATCCTTAATAGCATCCTCCAGTGCTGCCGTCTGTGTTACTTCCAAACGAGCGCAGGCAATCTCAAACTCAATTTTTAAGTCTTTAGGGACTCTTCCCCTAACTTCTCTTGTTTCTTCAGTCATCCCAGTACCAAGTCCCTGTCCGGGCTTAATTCTTGCACAGTATATTAACAAAAATGAACTTGCGCTATTAAGCTATTGCGCTATTGCGTCATTACGCTCATAATGAAATTGGGTTATTAATCAAAATCCCCATGTGCATCTATGAGTGTGATAACGATTCAATGTCGCCTAGTAGCAGATGACGAAACCCTCCGCCATCTTTGGGAACTCATGGCTGAGAAAAACACGCCTTTCGTCAATGAAATATTGGAACGATTAGGAAACCATTCTGAATTCGAGTCCTGGGTGGAAAATGGAAAAATCCCTAAAACTGCTATCAAGGAATTGTGTGATTCTCTCAAGACTCAAGAACCATTTGCAGGTCAACCAGGTCGTTTTTACACCTCTGCGGCCAGCTTAGTTACCTACATTTATAAATCTTGGTTGGCTTTAAATAAGCGACTGAAGCGTAAAATAGAAGGGAAACAGCAATGGTTAGAAATGCTCAAAAGCGATGTAGAGCTTGAGCAAGAAAGTAATTCAAATTTAGAAAATATCCGTGTAAAAGCTACTGAGATACTAGCTTCATTAGCGACAAAAAAAACTACTGATACTGACACAAATAAAAAGTCGAAAGCGAAAAAAAGCAGCAAGCCTAAAAATGAGAAAGTTAATAAAGCTGTAGCTATTAAATCAAGCCTCCTATTTGAAGCTTATCGTCAAACAGAAGATGCTTTGACAAGATGTGCCTTGGTGTACCTCCTTAAAAATAAGTGTCAGGTAAGCTTTGTTGATGAAGACCTCGAAAAATACACTAAACAAAGACGAAAAAAACAAATAGAAATCGAGCGGTTAAAAATCCAACTAAAAAGCCGAGTTCCAAAAGGGCGAGATTTAACAGGTGAAAAATGGCTAGAGACATTAGAACAAGCCGTTAAGCAAGTTCCCCAAGATGAAAAGGAATTCAAATTTTGGCAAGCCAACCTTTTAAGAAAATCGAGTTCTATTCCTTTCCCAGTAGTTTATGAAACTAACGAAGATATGAAATGGGAAACCAACGAAAAGGGAAGGCTCATTGTTGGTTTTAATGGTTTGGGCAAGTTGAAATTTGAAGTATATTGCGACAAAAGACACCTACATTTATTTCATCGCTTTCTAGAAGACCAAGAAATTAAACGTCAAGGGAAAAACCAGCATTCTAGTGGCTTATTTACTTTGCGTTCTGGACGATTATCTTGGTTAGAGCAAAAAGGTGAAGGGCAGGCTTGGAATGTACACCGTCTAATTCTTTTTTGCTCTATTGATACTCGTATGTGGACTGTCGAAGGAACTCAACAAGTTATTGAAGAAAAAACCACAAATGTTCAAGATAAGTTAGCAAAAACTAAAGAAAAAGGTGAACTTGACCTAAACCAGCAAGCCTTCGTCACTCGTCAACAATCGACACTCGCAAAAATTAATAACTCTTTTCCCCGTCCAAGTAAACCTTTATACGAGGCTAAATCTAATATCTTAGTTGGTGTTAGTCTTGGTTTAGAAAAACCTGCAACTATTGCTGTTTTTGATGCAGGTAATAACAAAGTCCTCGTCTATCGCAGCGTTAAGCAGTTACTAGGTGATAATTACAACTTACTTAACCGTCGGCAACAGCAAAAACAACGTTTTTCTCACGAACGTCACAAATCTCAAAAACAATTTGCAGCAAACGATTTTGGCGAATCCGAGTTAGGGCAGTACCTAGACAGGTTACTAGCCAAAAAAATTGTGGAAATTGCCAAAGTTTACTCTGCTGGAAGTATTGTCCTACCGAAGCTTACTGATATGCGGGAAGTTATTCAAAGTGAAGTTATGTTTAAAGCCGAGAAAAAAATACCCGGTTTTATCGAAGGTCAAAAAAATTATGCCAAGGAGTACCGACGACAAGTACATAACTGGAGTTATGGAAGGTTGATTGAAAATATCCAAAGCCAAGCCGCAAAATCTGGAATCTCTATAGAAACAGGACAACAAGTAATTAGAGGTGGTTCACAAGAGCAAGCACGGGATTTAGCCTTGTTTGCTTATCAATGCCGAACTACTTCATAAATTTAAATATAATACTGAACCTTGAAAACTTAATATAGAAAATAACAGCGCCGCAATTCATGCTGTTTACAGCCGCTGTATTGTGATAAATCTGGGTTAGTTTGACGGTTGTCAGACCGTCTTGCTTTCTGACCCTGGTAGCTACCCGCTCTTGATGCTGCTGTCTAGCTTGTATTAGACAGGATATGCCCTTTTTTGTAGCTTGGATAAACCGATTATTTTCCGACGTGTTGAGCGACGAAGAAAGAAGTTTATACAAGGATAGCAAACTGAGGGACAGGTGCGCTCCCAGCAATATAGAGTAAGGCTTTTGCCTAGCCGTTTTCGTAACGGTGCGGTTTACCGCAGTGGTGGTTACTGAATCACCCCCTTCGTCGGGGGAACCCTCTCAAATATTTTTTTGGCATGTCGAAGCGGGGGTGAATAACCCCGGAGTCCTGCCAAAATGTAAAAACCCTTGTCCTGTATTGATTTGCAAAAACGCAGTGTCAACTGATTTAGTTTTTCCATTTAAAAGTGGAGATGCTTTCAAGTAGTCCTGCCAAATATGCAGATTAGAAGCTTCAATAATAGGGATTTCAGCCGGTCGGGTTTCAACTACCATCCCGGTTGGGGATGGGTTGAAAGATATTTATTGCAATTAATTCATACATAGGTTATTTTGTTTCAACTACCATCCCGGTTGGGGATGGGTTGAAAGACAGTAGAACTTTTGCCAACTGACTTAGACTAACGTTTCAACTACCATCCCGGTTGGGGATGGGTTGAAAGAGGTAGAATTTAGCTGGGATCGTCATAAAGAGATTGGTTTCAACTACCATCCCGGTTGGGGATGGGTTGAAAGCTAACAAAGCGTCCTGGAAATGCACTCTTGTATTTTGGTTTCAACTACCATCCCAGCTAGGGATGAGTTGAAACGATTTAAAGCATATTTGTGATTGGCTATTAGATCAACTTCCAGCTATAGTTTTTTAGAGGGTTGAAAGGAGCATCAGACTCTTAACTTAAACGAGAAATATATTAAGTACAGAAATACTTCTCTATTGAGAGTAGTGTTGAAAAATCTATAATTTGCTTAATCAATTTTGGATACAATAATCTTTGACCTTGATAGGAGCATCTAGCTCTTAAAAAATTTTTGCGCTTTACTGTAAGATTACTGATGTCATTTATTTCAGCAAGCAATATCTTAATAAAAGGATATCGCAATTCCCTTTTTAGCGGTAAAACATTACTCATTACCGCCAGTTTTATTTATTAAGAAAAATAGCTATTGGGATTTATTAATGACTAAACATTATTTTCTTGCCGGAAATACAGATTTATCAACTATTCAAAAACGCCTTGTTTTTTGGTTTAAAGAACGTGAGTATGAAATTGATTACACGGAAGCAGAAGGAGTTTATCTAATTCAAGCTAAAAAATCTAGTAAGCTTAGAACTCTTACAGGTACTAATATCGCTTTTAAAATAAAGCTTTACTGGTCTAACGAACCAGATATGCCAGGAGAGTTTATTTTTGAAAGCAGTACTGGGAAATGGGTCTCAAACTTAACTGGTGCTGGTGTAAGCGCTTTATTTACTGGTGGGATTACTATTCTCACTGGTATTGCTGGTGCAGCTTGGACGAATCTTATTGAGAGCGAAATTATTGAGTACATGGAGGACGCTCTCAAATTTAGGAAGACTAAGACACTGAGCGATACAACCAACAATCAAGCTGAATTTAGTACAAAACCAAGTTCTGAAACTGCTTTAAATATGCCTCCTGTTAGTGCTTCATCACCACGGGATAAGGCTATGCAAAAAGTACAGCAAGAATTAGTTAAAATTAACGATGCATTTAATAATGGCATCTTGACAGCAGATGAATTTAATACGAAAAAACTGGCTTTAGAAAATAAAGTTGATGAGTATGAAATAGATTTTGCTGTTGAGCAACAATCAATTAAATTAAAACAAGCTTTAGAGCAAGGCATTCTTGAGCAGGAAGAGTATCAAAATAAATTGATGTCTCTGCGAGATAACATTCAGCAAAAAATTGTTAAAGAACAGGAAGAGCAAGCGAAGACTGACAAAATAGCAAAGTTAAAGGTAGCATTTAATAATGGTATCCTTTCTCAGGATGAGTTTGATGCGAAAATTGCTGTGCTTCAATATTAAGCGATAATTTAGCTACAGTAGTCTCTCATAAAATTAAAAGTGCAGCAAAAGGACATAAGAATTCTTATGTCCTTTGAACATTGATTTATATTGGTGTAGCTTAATTGAGAGCGAATGGAGAGATTATGAGAACCAAAGCCTAACACTAAAGACATATCGTTAAAAATCTGGTGGTATTATACCTTGCAGCATAAATATAATACTTGAGTTCTATCGCAATGAAGTGAGACGTAAAGCTGTCCGTTCGCTCATTATTTTGTAAGCGCAGGTGCGGGCGCTACGCCAACAAAAATCTTTGGGGGTAGTCCTATATATTGCGAATAAGTCAAGACAAACGTATGATTAGATTAAATCTAAACACTTCGACGACATTAATTTGTTAACGTTGTGTAAAGCTAGTTTAACGACATCAATCTGTTAATAGCGACAAATAACTTGATACAACGACACTAATTTGTTAACGACGACAAATAATTAGTTAATCGACACGTACAGTGGGTGACCTGGGACTCGAACCCAAAACCAGCAGATTAAGAGTCTGATGCTCTACCATTGAGCTAGTCACCCGGATTTTTAGCATAGCATAATAGTTTTTTTTTGAAAAGCTAATCGGAATAAAAAAGGAAGGGAATAGGGAGTAGTCAGTGGGAAGGTAATACTTTGGTTAAGGATGTTTCATGATGATTTGGGGCATGTAGAGACGCGATATATCGCGTCTCTATATATCAAATTTTATGTTCCGAACCGTATTGCAGCTAATCCCACTCGTGAAATTCACCCCCTTTATTCCGAAGTAAGGAACTAAGCTGTTCCCGTCGGGTTTCAAAGTTGGCAGCAATGGAGATTAAAACAATACCCACCAATAAACCAATAACCCATTTCAAGAAGGGGTAACGCAAGCTGAGAATTACTAGTTGATAGATACCTGTTATCAAAAATGTACCTGTACCAACGTAAAGAAATGCCCGTATCCGAAATGCTAATCCGGCGAAAATAGCAACGAGGCTCAATATTCCGGGGATAATGGCTGTATTTTGATGAAACACTAGGGCAAAACCACAAATCAAGCCGCTACCGAGTAAACGCAAGAAGTGACGACTCGATTTGAGTTCGGGTCGTTTGATTTCGGGGTCGAATTGGGCAACATATAATAACGATAACCCGATTGGTGTGACATACCATAATCCATCAGTAAGCCGTAAGCTATTAAACCATTGAAAAAGTGCCCAATCGATAAGTACAACGGTGATATAGGTAAATTGGAAGTTTCGATTAGCTTTAGCAAGGATGGCATAAAATCCGGCTGTTATTAGTAATGCCAGAACATGAACATGCACCCAAGTTATCCATAAAATAACTATTGGCAAAATATATGCGACGTTTCGCCAAGGTTTTTTCGACCAGCCCCAACGCTCCCAAGGTAGGATGTAGAGTAAGCTGGCTGCTATGCACGATATTGCTACGTTCCAAGGTAGCAATTGTTGGGTAAATATTCGTCCGATTGGTAATTTTTGCAGGAAAATACTGACACTGGCAGCTTCGATGAGTCCCAGGTATACCCAGATATCGGAGATAGGCAGACTGGGAGGAGTGGGGGAAGAATTTCGTCCTTGGAAAATTGCGTAACGAACTAGGAACGCACCTGTTCCAATTCCCACAAAGCGGTTAATTC
>JANNFJ010000573.1:0-1619 GCA_031379725.1 Calothrix sp. OTE_75_metabat_31 | reverse complement strand
CAGCAGCAATGTCACAAATGTTTCATTATGAAAACGCGTTTCACCGTTTGCCTGTAGAGGGGCAATTTCTCCATAACAATAAAAGCCACAACAGGTTAGTGAGAGTGGTAAATGGTTTTTCAAGCGCGAATATTCTACCTTTGTTTGCGTACCCAAAATTTGCCGTCTTGCCGTACAGGAGAAAAATAAAGCAGCAGCAGGTTCTTTCCCACTAGGAAAAGCTGCCAGTGCTTGTAGTACCGAAGTTTCTACTGCAGCTAAAACATTATTGCGTGTTGCTTCAGCGATTTGAACGCAAGACCCAAGGGGAATATCTGCAACAAATGTAATACTACCATTTAAATCGTTAGTTCCTGGAGTTCCCCGAAGATAAAAATCCTGGTTATTTGCCTCAAATACTGCCAAAGGGTATTCAGATGAAGGTGGCAATTCGCCTAAATAATGGTGATAAAAATCGATAGCGGGTTTACCATCAATTTCATAAAGTATATTTGCGTCAACTTTAGTAACTATGCCTGGTTTGCCGATGGGATTCCAACCGTGAGCAATACCATATGAAAAATGTAAATTTCCAGAGAATAGAAGCACACAAACGGCATCGCTCGTAACTTCTGTATTACAAAATTGATAGCTCTGCTTTAATCTTAACCCGTCTCCGGCTGTTCCACCGACGATAGGCATATATTTTCCTAAAGCTGTTTTTAGACCTTCTAAAATTGCCACTCCACTCGCAGTCAGACTTTCATAAATCGTTAAGCACAATAATGGTTCGTTCTTCATGTTTGAAGAAGCCTGTTTGACTGCTGCTGTTGCTACAGTTGCATCACCAGAAACACCTCTACCAATACCTACGGCAATTTCGATTCCCTCATCACAAAACAGCATTAATGTCAATGAGTCTTGCTGATACTCCATTATTGATGAAAGTTCACCGTCGGTAGTGCCACCAATTAGGGCAATTCCGGGAAAAGCTTTCTGAATTTCCTGGAGAATGAAAGAATGTTCAAAATCGATGGCAGCAAATAAAATTCCTGCCTGTGGCTGATTTTTATCAAGCTGGCTGCGGCATTGTTCCAACACTTCATCGACGGCATAACGCGAATCAGGGTCATTGCTATGTCCGACTGCGACTTTTAACATGACGAATCCTTTGGGTCTATAGGCAGATGCTTATATATTTTTCCCAAAAGATCAACGATAGTTAATACGATGAATAAAATCGTACTAACTTTAAATTTCCTTAATAAATATTTTAAAAAAGACCGTAGGTTGGGTGGAATGAAATGGAACCCAACATTCATCCTGTCCATTGTTGGGTTTCACTACGTTCCACCCAACCGACTGGGCGGGGAGACCGGGCGGGGAGACCCCGCCCCTACATATGAAATTAATGCGATTTTTGAAGGAAAATCATGCAAAAAAGCATTTATCGTATCTGGGAAATATTAAGCGATACCACAAAGTGGAAGCCTGCAGGCATCGCGTCAGCGAACCGTAGGGTTACCGCAAATCTTTCATAAAAAGTAACCTCAATTATACAAACACGAAGCACATAATCGTGTATCCTTTGTTGCTTACAGGTTGAGCGGTGCATTTTCGGAGTTATTAATGGAACGAGC
>JANNFJ010000215.1:0-2201 GCA_031379725.1 Calothrix sp. OTE_75_metabat_31 | reverse complement strand
ACCGTCTGAACAACGTTATTAATCAAACTTGCTAGTTCAAACGTCTCTGGGTAAAGCGTCATTTTCCCTTCTTCGATTTTCGATAAATCGAGAATATCGTTAATTAATTCGAGCAAATGTCTTCCCGCTGCATTAATCGTTTCCAAATCGGTGAGAAAATCCCCCCCCATTCCCATATCGGCAGCATCATCTTGTAATAACTGACTCAAGCCAATTACAGCATTTAGCGGCGTGCGTAACTCATGGCTAACGTTGGCAAGGAACTGGCTTTTGGTCTTGCTAGCGGCTTCGGCTTCTTCTTTCGCTTGTTGTAATTCCTTGGTTCGTTCTGATACACGTTCTATTAATCTATTCAGTGATTTTGCGAGTAGACCAATTTCGTCATTGGTGGTTACAGGTGCGCGTAAATCGAAATTAGATTTTCTGGCAACTTGTTCGGCGACTTGAGTTACAGTAATTACAGGTTCAGCGATCGCCCGCGAAGCTCTCCAAGCGACAACCCCTGCGATCGCAATCGATAGTAACATACTGACAATGGTAATCGAGCGCTCAACGATTTTAGCCTGTTCAACATCATTAGTTCGCTCAAGCCTTTCTTGTTCGGCATCTTGAAAGTTTTGAATCAACCTTTGCGACAGTTCGTCTAACTGAAGTGCTTTTTCCTTCCGCATCAGTGCGAGTAAGTCGCGCTGCAAGGCAGCAACTTCGCTCTGGGAAAGTTGTTTAGTCTCGACTGAAAGCAAAATCGACTCGATGTTGAGGGCGTAAGACTTCAAAGTCGTTGAATAAATCGATAGTAGCGATCGCATATTCGCTGTCGTTAACTGCGAACCTTGAGGGTTACTTGCTATATAAGCGGCGATTTCCTCCTGCGATTTCTGGGCTTTTTCGACATCCGCCAAAAATTTGCTTTTTTCGGTTCGCAGTTGTTGCAAATCTCCAACGTTAGCAGGTAACTGATAGCTATGTAACTGTGCCCCAATTACGGCATCCTTGTAATTGGCTAAAAGCCGCGATTGTGCATAAGCTTGTTTTAATTGGTTGATTTCTTGTCCTCGATACGAGTTGGCAATTACCAACCCCGTTAGAGAGCCAAAAAAGCCGATACCAATTGCCAGAAAATATCCGTAACCTATTTTCTGATGGATACGCCACGAACTTGCTTTAAGTTTTCCCCGTGAAGGAAATTCGATAGTTGGGAGTTCATCAGTCGAGGGCTTTTCGTCTGCTGGCACTGTTTTACTTTGAGAGTGTTTATTTAAAGCGGTTGGCGATGATACGTGCATTGCTTGGGTCTTCTTGCCTCCCGCAAATACCATATTTTTACTACTTAGTACTATTTACTAGCTATCTACTTTCATCGCATAATTTATGCTAACTTACCCAATATTGACTTTAGTTCCTACCTTTATAACAAAAGCTAATCGTTAATAACCATATTTGTCGCATTGCCAGTGTCACCTGCATGAACTTTTTAAGATAATTTTTTTTATACCTTAATAATGAGGCACAAGCAGGTCTAATTCCTTCCAATACTGCGTAGGTTAAGAAGTTTTCCCAAAATTGATCCCCCTAAATCCCCCGCATTCATTGGGGTACTTTAAAAGGTTTTTAGCCCCCCTTTTTAAGGAGGTTGGGGGAATCTAAACCAAAACCTACGCAGTATTGTAATTCCTTCGGTATTAGCAATCACCTGAATTAAATCAAAACGCACCCATTTTCCAAAAGCCTGTGTCGTATTTACTCAGTTATCAAGGCTACTGAAATATCAATAATTTTTCTCGTGCCGTCAAGTCTGGAAAACGTTTGCACTACCAACTAGGGAAGAATTACCCATTTAAGCATTGCGTTTGCAGCCAAAAAAAGCAGTCTCTCTATCTTATATAATACCAACCATAAAAAATAGTATCGCTGATTGCTCGAATGGGTGAAACAATCAACTATTTTGAATTGCACTCAATATATTTATAGTCTCCGATACCCTTCAATAATAAAAGCTGGGGTGATTTCAACCAACCCCCAGCATTTGTTCAAAATATATTCCTAGCTCAAATCAATTCTATGTGAAGCTGCATAGAATTTTACCCCACACGCCAGTCGCTCATGGGGGAAACCCCCAAGACCGCGCTGGCTCCCCTTAATCCCCTAAGCGCGCTTCGTGGAGGGTACCCTGCAAGAAGCGCTACGCTCTATAGGGTGGG
>JANNFJ010000516.1:0-1863 GCA_031379725.1 Calothrix sp. OTE_75_metabat_31 | reverse complement strand
AATAATATATCGTGCCCTACGGTGATTTCGGGTCATTAAAGGTCTTACCGTTTGCATCAATATTTTTCGCTATCCGATGGTATTTTCGGGGCACGATGCCTAACTGCCCCTACGGTAATTTCAACCGATTTAGGGGACTTACCGTTCGCATCAATATTTTTCGCTATCCGATGGTATTTTCGGGGCACGATGCCTAACTGCCCCTACGGTGATTTCATACTAACTGGTAGATTGTCGTGCCTCAAAAATGTCTCCATATCTAGCAAAACTTTATTGTACAAAGAACCACTAACTACAAGCACTCAACTGTACTGTAAATGTAGAACCCTCCGTTGGCTTGCTTTTAACAGAAATAGTCGCACCGCAGCGCTGTAGTAGTTGGTAAACAACACTCAAACCCAAACCAGCACCCCCAGGTTCCTCGGTTGCGGGGGGACGATGACTATAAAATCGGTCGAAAATTTTGGGGATTTCGCTTTCAGCAATACCAATACCTGTGTCACGGATTTCGAGATGGACGTGATTACCTTGGAGTCGTGCTTTTACCCAAACTTCCCCACCGTTGGGGGTAAATGCAATACTATTGGAAAGAAGATTAATAACTATCTGCTTGAGTCCATTCGTGACAAAATATACGGGTGGAAGCTCAGTAGGTACAGTATAAGCCAACATAATACCCCTTTCTTGGGCGATGGGTTGGTAAGTGCTGACAACACCCGGTACGATATCGCAAAGTCGCACGGTTTCAAAGATTGGCGATTTTAAACTTTCTTCTAATTGTAATAGTTCGAGTACGCCAGCGATGAGCGAATTTTGCCGCTCGCATTGACCCACAAGCATTTGCAAATATCGCTGCCGCTGTGGTGGTTTGAGTGCAGGGGAATTCAACAGCGATAACGCAGTTTTCATGTGCGTTAGGGGTGTGCGTAATTCCTGACAAGCTTTGTTGAGGTAATCGTCTTTTTGTTGTAGGGTGTGATGGTGCTTTTGGTTTTGCTGTTTTCGCTTGGTTAATCGTCTTTTGGTAATTTCGCTGTTGATTTCGTTTTGACGTTGCGTCTGTTTAACAAGCAATTTTCCCATCAAAGCTGCATCGGGATAGCTTGGACAATTCAAGTTCTTTTGTGCTGTGATTGGGTCAATTGCCTCAATAACTTGCTCGATGATTCGACCTTCAAATTGGGCGATCACAACCAATGAAGGTTTTCGAGTTACACTTGTTTTAAGCTTGTTCTTTTTAATACCTCTATTTGGTCGCCCAGCCACTGTTAAACTACAAAATTGTGGTGACAAGATAATTAAAAAGTATTCCCGTCTGAGCCGACAATGCTTGGAAAAATAAATTGGCAAATAATGCAATTGAGAAGTTAAATCGGTATTTAAATGTTGGCGATTTTCATCGACATGGAAAGTATAAATTTTACTGGTTTCTACCGCACTTAGGTAGCGATTAATCTCCGACTGCCAAATATCTCCTACTGGTAGCTTTACCCATAAAGTCGCTGTAATTTGCTCAGAAATCAACAAGTCGATTTGACTTCGCACCATTGCGAGCAAGGTAGCAGGGGACAATTGTAACGGTTGTGGAGCAATTTCGCTACCAGCAACTAATTTGTATATAGATAATTCTTGAGCCAAAGATACATTCATGGGTAAAGCAGATTGAGAGAAATCAGGAAGCTAAGGATTTGACAATATAATAATGTTGCATAAGCTACAGAATATTTTTTGTTTTTTGGGTCACAAAAATAATGTTGATTATGTAGATATACTTAACCCTTCATCAAGGTTAGACTTTACAATAAGCTACTCGTGTAACAACTGCAACTATTTTTTAGGGAGTGGGGAGAGGGGGAGAGGGGG
>JANNFJ010000452.1:0-4237 GCA_031379725.1 Calothrix sp. OTE_75_metabat_31 | reverse complement strand
GAATTACCAATATGTGACAGTGCCTGAAGGCGCAAACGTAAGTCAGAAGTATTTTCTGTTATGGATAGGCACTGCTGCGAGTAAGAAATTGCACTTTTATAATCGCCTGAATTGTATGCCACTAAAGCTAAACTACTAAGTGCCTGCGCTTGTTTTGGCAAGTTGTCAAATGCCTGAAACAGCGCTAGCGATTCTTGTAAAGACTTCATTGCAGCAACAAATTCACCTGCTTGTAGCTGTTGAATTCCAAACTGCAATAACTTCGATGCATCGGCACAATTGTCGTCCGGGTCTTGTGGAGTTAGCATTTCTACTTGTAAATTTTGATTAAATTCATGTGTAATTGTGCCGCGTCTCCTTGCTTTTACGGATGCTGCCGGCATTTGCAAGGAAGCCTCATTTTTTGTGCTAAAATCCAACCCTTGTTCCACATTCACCACTCCCTGATAACTCATCTGCTTTTATAGTTCCCAAAAGTTCTAATTTTCTCTCACGCAGAATAAAAAAAGTAGGGATTAAGGAAATAAAAAATTAGATCCCCGACTTTTTTGAAAAGTCAGGGATCTAAATATCATGATTAAGCTAGATACAACAATTTACGTTCTCATCGAATACAACTAAAGATGGTCACATTCAGTTTTATATGTACCTCTGTTTATTTTAAATCTTCTGTCAACAATACTCTAATAAAATTACTGCATTAAATTCACAATTAAAATCGGATAAGAGGAATAAACTTTGATATTTTAAATAATCTTAATAACTTAAAAAGTGAAATTAGTCATTAGATAAAAATATAAGTTATCAATTACCAATTCATGGGAATACTCGAATTCCATATTTGTTCAAATTCGACTTGAGTTATTTCAAATTCTTCTAAATTATCAACTTGCATTGGCTTATCGCTCAATCGACCATAATCATCCCATAAATGCGTACTGTCATAAAACAAGACGTTTCCATTTTCGTATACTTCAATCTGTCGATGTGTTTGGGCATTTTTTCCTATTTCCACAAAATATGTACTAGTTCCCCAAGCATCAAAATCGCCCCCTAATGGCACATTCCAGAACCATTTGTAATATTGCATATCTCTGACTACTAACTATATCTCCATAGAAAAAAATCAAATTCAAATAATTACTTTTGCCGTTGCCGTAATAATTGCCTGACTTCAACTAAAATTTTTCCTAACATGTTTTTGCCACTACCGTCTTTGCCACATCCCCAGTAATAATCCCCTGGGGCATTTTCGATGATTTCTTTATCACCTGTAGCTAGTAAAATTTCTCCGATTTCGGGATGAGTTTCAAATTTGTGCAACACCCCTTTTCGCATAATATCGTCTTTTACTTGCTCCCAATCTGTCCGTAAAGGACGGCTTCTTTCGCGTCCTTTTTTGGCTGCATCTTTAGGAGTTTTACAGTTGTAAATCTCCATCTTATGTAAATCATCTAAAAATTTTTGCGCTTGAAAATAATGCTCGTTGGTGCGCCAATACAAACCGTCGAGTTCAAACCCGTGGGACGAAAAGTTAGAGAAACAACCATATTCGCCAATCGTGTTGTAAAAATAAATTGTCATTACAGATGGTTAAATTTATTGCAGTACTTTTATCGTCACGTATTATTTTCATTAAACACCGTTGCGCGGGGTTCGTAAAAACGGCAACCCTCGCAAGGTCCCGTGGGATTGACCGCACACCTAACATACCCCGAACGGGCGTTAAACTCGCAGCTAACGTCACCAATCAAATAACCGACACCTTCGAGATAATAGCGATCGCGTTCCAATGGTATAGTTTGTTGCGGTATTTGCCGCACCGTCGAAAACCTGTTAGCTGCTTCCCGAATCCGCGCACGGGTTCTCCACTGGGCTTTGCGAATCACCCACAAGGAGAACAGAGACGGTAAGAAACCAATGGCAATAATAAAAAGTGTTCTAAACACCTTCTCTTTACCTCTTTTTTTTATGCTTATTGTCCCTGGGGGTCGCACTTAGAAACCGAAGGTACGGCCCTTAAGAAAGTGTGATATCGGACTTCTTGCAATCAGATACTCCTACATCACTTAATTCAGCATAACTGTTATAGCCAGTACGGTAATTGCCTAAACTGCATTAGTTGAATATTTATTTGCAAATTTCAACAGAAATCCTTGTGGTGATAACTACGTCGCCACCGATCGAGATTTTCGATTGAGATTGATTTAGTAACTACATTTACATTATTTCCTCGCCATTCCACTTCGGCATCAGTGGTAAAAACTCCGCAATCTAGCTGTTTAAGTGGGATGTCCCAATATTCACTAAATCGACCTTTTAAAGTTATTACTTGCTCAAAAACCTTATTTCTATGCTTGTTTCTGCGTTTTCTTTCAGTTGCTCCCGTAGCTTCGGTATCAATAAATTTAGTTTCGATTAATAATAAATTATTACCTGATGTTAAATAAACAAAATCGCACTTACCCAAGTCAGTATAATCAGCAATAGGAGATTTTTCAAAAAGCAGTAATTCCAAGCAAGAGGGAAATAAGTTCCTGATATTTAGAAATAGGTAAGCCTGCAAAAGTAGTTCCTTGTCATAAGGAAATCCCACAACCCCTTCAAAAAAACGCTTAATGTCTTCCTGTGGTTGAGGTTGAATTCTTTTGCAGTAAGCTACAAATTTATTTAATTCATCTGCGGTCATGCAGTCTTTATTCATTCCCCTTATTACCGCATTTAACGTCCTGGCATAAAAAGATACCATGACATCACTTGCAATATCATCCGCATAAGTGACTAAATAAACGACTAAGACACATCTGACATCCGTTTATTCACGGATGGTAATAACGAGGCAGTCGGGTTAAACAAAAGTAAATAAAAAATATTTTCCCTCGTTCCCTACTCCCTTTCTCCCTTTCTCCCTCTTCTACCCCTTTTGTCGCGGTTGGTGGGAAAATAGATGACGATAAATATACATACAACGAATTGTTGCTCCCAGCCCTAAAGGAATCTAAACGAATGTGGAAACGAATTGGATTAATTTTGCTATTGGTTTTTAGTTTCAGCTTCAGTTACTCAGATGTTGCCGTTGCGGCTGGACTCAAAAATTTTGCAGATACGGCTGATGGCTATGAGTTTGGGTATCCTACAGGCTGGGTGCAGGTACAGGTTAAAAATGGTCCCAATGTCGTGTTCCATGACATTATTGAGCCAAGTGAAAATATCTCTGTTATTGTTAGCCCAGTTCCTGATGGCAAAACGTTGTCGCAGTTGGGAACACCTGGAGAGGTTGGATATAAATTGGGCAAAAACGCTCTGGCACCCGAAGGTTCAGGTCGTACTGCTGAGTTAGTCAATGCAGCAGTACGCGAAGTCGGTGGAAAACAGTACTATCGTTTGGAGTATTTGGTAACACTGGCAAACAAGCAAGAACGTCATAACCTTGCGAGTGTTTCAGTCAGTCGCGGTAAATTGTTTACTTTTAATGCTTCGATTCCTGAAAGACGTTGGTCAAAAGTCAAACGAATTATTGAAGAAGCAGCTAATTCGTTCTCAGTATATTAGAGGACTTTTATGACCATTCCCCAATTTGTACTTGCTTCTGCTTCACCTGCACGTCGTCGCTTGTTGCAGACTGTTGGTATTGACCCAATGGTTTGTCCGAGTGACTTTGATGAATCGCAAATTCAACTTAGCGACCCGGCACAATTAGTACAGGTGCTTGCTAAAAGCAAGGCTGAAACTGTGGTTTCGCGGTTTGATTCAGCGTTAGTTATGGGTTGTGATTCGGTTTTAGCGCTCAACGGTGAGATTCACGGCAAACCTGCCAATCCAATAGAAGCGATCGCACGCTGGCAGGTGATGCGAGGTAATATTGGCGATTTGTATACAGGTCATGCCTTGATTGATACGTCTCAAAAGCGGGCTTTAGTCAAGTGTCAAGTCACAAAAGTTTACTTTGCCCAAGTTAGTGACAGTGAAATCGAATCGTATGTTGCGACGGGTGAACCCCTTGGTTGTGCTGGTTGCTTTGCACTTGAAGGTAAAGGAAGCGTATTTGTTGAGAAAATCGAAGGCTGTCACAGTAACGTAATTGGATTAAGCTTACCGTTACTGCGGCAAATGTTAGCGAAATTAGGCTATGAAATAGCAGATTATTGGAATTAGGGGAGTGGTCTGTGTCATTAATTTTGGAGGTTAAAAGAATCCGGGCTTCTTATCCGAACCCGGATTCTAGCCCTCAAGGGAA
>JANNFJ010000370.1:0-9138 GCA_031379725.1 Calothrix sp. OTE_75_metabat_31 | reverse complement strand
GAATTACTTGCAACGTGCTAGCTATTCCAGCCTTTGCCCTTGCTTTCCACAAAGGGTAATCATCGCCACATAATTCATACGCTTGGTAGTAAAGCGACACGGCATTTCGCAAATAGGAAGGTGTTTTCGGCTGTTTTTGAAAACCCCTTGCCAACTCAATCAACATCTGAATTTTTTCTTCGGTTGTTCCATCGGATTCGACTGCTGCTATTGCCGCCTTTACTGCTGCATCTGTAATACTAAAAGACATGACTACTCTTATCTCACAATCGAAAGGACTAAGTTTTTTTTCACCATAAGAGCAATTTGTGTTCTTTTAGCGTCATCACGCTAATCGATTAACTGCTTGTTGATATAGGTTCTTTAATCGCTAAAGCTTATTGCTCAAGTTCAACCAATAGCTTTACACTTGAAAAATTAATCTACTTTCAATATAGAACAACTAATTTATAAATTTCTAGAGGTAAATTATAAATATTTTAGATTGAGTCAGTACAAAAATGTTTTTATAATTACTATACTTTATTCAAAAGTAAACTCATCAGCTTACAATGACTAGCTTTATCTCAACTTTACATAGTTAACACTTAAAAGATAAAGCACATTAAATATTTTGTATATTTCAATACAATAGCTGTACAACAGGCAAAATCATCATTGACGTAAATTATTTGAAGCGGTTCCGATTGATAGGTTTTTGTTAAAATACTTGTAAAAAATGCAACATATCAAAAAATTTATAATTAACTGTTATGAAATAACATTTTACCAAAACTTCAATAATTTTGTCTATTGATAGAAATAAAAAATATTTAATCGAATACAATAAAATCATCAGATACCTGATATGAAATAAGAAATACTAAAAACAGGTAAGTAATCTATACGAGTTATTGAAAGTGTCAATATAGCCACTATACTCTACACTGAAAATATGAAAGGTCAAACTTGAAGTATGTTTCATACTTCATAAATATAAGAGTAATCCAAGAAATAAACTCACCCGTCTTGTTAGGCGTCTCGCCTGTCTTTGTGTACTTGTAAGACAGGCGAGACGCCAATATACGAGACTCCTACGAGAGATATTTTTTTAATTGGAATACTCTAATCAGTTTTTCATTACCTAAATCGGATCGGACAAACAATCCAAAAGTAGATAGCAGATGACTAACTTACTATGGCTACAAGGTGGTGCCTGCAGTGGTAACACCATGTCGGCTGTGTAGTCACAATAGAACAAGCTGAGATGCCTTTCCTTGCTCAGTTACAGGCTACCAAGAATACGCCATATTTAAAATATCCACACTATAACTAGTCAGTTGGGCCTGCACGAGGAACAAATCGGAGGCTCTAATTTCTGGGGGTCGTATCTATGAAGGTGGACTCCATAAGTTAGAACCAAGAGAACTGAGAAATATGTTTATTGATTTGGCATCAAATATCCCTATTTTTAAGTAACGGTTCATGCTAAACGATGCCTTTGGCAACCATCTTCGTTGGCGTGGCGAAGCCTCTTTGGAGGAGAATGGTATCGCCTACCAAAATAGCTCCTAAGCAGATTATCCGAAAAGACAATCTGGCGAAAGTCCTATATTGTAAGGATTGTAGCTAAAATCGGCATAAAAGAGCGACTTTCCCCTAAGTAATTATGGCAATTAGCTGTACCACAGCTAATTCTGAGCCTTGCTTATTTTAACTTCGATAATTTCTTTTTTAGATAATAAATAGCTATTTGACAATAAGGTATATATTTGTCGTCTTTGTGTTTATTACTCCACTCTTGAATTGTAATCGACCACAGGGCGATCGCAAATAGTAAGACAACGAAAGCCTTCGTTGAAAAGAGCTATAGGCAACTGATGAAGATAGTAGGCTTATTCAATAAAGTAAAATAAACGGGTATAAGTTCGTGCGTGTTAAGCAATATTTTTTACTGCTGCTTAAGCAATAGGAACTTGCGGAAGTAAGGTTGGAGTTGTTTGACTCTTACGTTTAGCACTCATTGTTTGACACAGTAAGAGAGTTTTGTCCCAATCTGAGTCGGGAATTTCAATCCCGTAGGCGAGGCAGTTTTTATCCATGCCTCTTAATTTACCATCTATATGTACCTATTTTTTGCTGTAGCAAAATAAAACCTGTGAACGGTTACGTGTTCGGTGTGTACGATTCGAGTGAGAGTAAAGACACGTTGAGGGCATTTCAAAGTAGATTTGAATAGAAATTGCTGTATTCTTTAGTCAAGAATGATATAGCGTAATACTCGATACTCGGAGTCGATTTTTATACTTTTATCACTATTCGATACTATTTGACAACAGTGCTTTCTAGGCTTTAACACTGTGTCAAAACCATAAGTCGGAATATCTTAGATGTGAAGATATTTTTTACTGGAGGCGAACGCTGGCTACCCGCTTTGATATTTTCCCCATCAACCAAAGTAGAAGTACCGTAGTTTCGGTTTCCTAGCTGCTGCGTTGTTGAGTCAAAAATTGTGAATACAGCAACCGATGTGCCAGCGGTTTGTAATTCGAGCAAATCCGTAGACCCAAAGCTGCCAGAAAGTGGATATGGCGATACGCCGCATAACCTTCGCAAAATAATTGTTGAGCTTAGAATTTCCTCTAAATGCACCCACACTTGAGACGCAATGGCATAAGCAAGCAAAGGTGGAACGCTATTGCCGTTCACGTTCAGTTACTCCGTTGGCACAACCGCCCTTTCAGGGCTAGGGCATACAAGTATCGCTTTATGCGCCGAATAAGGATTATGCATATTTTATTAGCGTTGTAGTATTTGCTTTGGTAATCGCTCAATCGCACGTTGAAAAACAGATGAATCGCCCAATGCCTGCGATAAAATCAGCGAACCTTGAATAAAAGTCGCAGTATCTTCTGCTCGTTGTTGAGCAAGCTTTTCATCCATTCCAGATTCAATTAAGACAAGGGCAATGGCATTAATCCAATCGCAAAACAGAACTTTTACCTTTTGATGAAACACATCGCGGGCTGAACCCATTAATAAAATGGCAAACATGCAGGGCTGGTTCCCCCCTTCGTAAAGTTCCAGTAAGCGATCGCACATTCGCTGTAATTTAAGCAGCGCATCTTCAGAACCATTTAGCATTTGCAGAATATTTTCATCCATCTGGCGGTGGAGATATTCCAGGACAGCCTCGACCATTTCATTCTTACCACCAGGAAAGTGATGGTAAAGACTGGCTTTACCTAATTCTGTGGCTTCTGAAATTTTAGACAGGGTTGCACCATCGTAACCATACTGGCGAAATAGGTGTAAAAGGCAAGGAATATAGGCTTCTCTGGGCATTTATTGAAGTAACAAAGTTTTCTATTGACATTGTACCAAACGTTCGGTACGGTAAACTTGTGTCGAGTAATTGGTACGCTGTCTTAAAGTCTGCCCGTTCTTCTTTAGGACTAACGCATGATTAAGTTATACGGTCACGAACTGTCAGGTAACAGCTACAAGGCAAAATTGATGCTGTCTTTACTTGACTTAGATTACGAATGGGTGAAAGTTGATTTAATGGCAGGAGCGCACAAGCAGCCTGAATTTCTAGCCATAAATTCTTTTGGACAGGTTCCAGTATTAATAGATGGAGATACCACCATTGCAGACGCTCAAGCGATTTTAGTATATTTAGCACGGCAATATGGGAGCTTACAGTGGTTGCCCTTGGAAGCAGAACCGATGAGTTGCGTTGTACGGTGGCTTTCAATAACAGCAGGAGAAGTGCGGCAAGGTACTGAGTTTGCTCGTCGCTATTACCTGTTTCAAAATACCGATATTAACTTAAAACAGGCAGTTCAAAAATCAGAGTTTATTCTGACCCAACTTGACAATCATTTAGCAAAGCACGAATGGCTAGAGTTAGGTCATCCAACAGTCGCTGACATTGCGGTTTTCCCTTATATTGCCCTTGCCCCCGACGGTAGAATCGCACTTGATAAATATTTAAATGTGCTTACTTGGATTAATCGTGTCAAAAATCTCCCCGGTTTTGTTGGCATGATTGGCATTGAAGAACCGAAGACAGTTTAGGAGGATGCTATGGTGCGTAAATTTGGAGAAATTGCTTTTACACCGTCCGTACAAGCCGCTCAACAAGAGCGAGGTTCGAGAGAAACTTACGAACGTTATATAGCCAATGGACCTGCCAGCGATACCATTACTCCAAAGGTGGAAGAATTTATCGCTCAACTCGATGGGTTTTATTTGGGAACCGTTAGTTCCAATGGATATCCCTATATCCAGTTCCGAGGTGGCGAACCTGGTTTTCTCAAGGTGCTCGATGATAAAACTTTAGGCTTTGCTGACTTTTCTGGAAATGCCCAATACATCACTGTGGGCAACTTATCAACTAATGACAAAGCGTTTTTATTTTTGATGGACTACCGCCATCGCCAACGCATCAAGATTTGGGGTACAGCAAAATATGTTGAAAACGATTCAGAATTAATTGAGCGACTTCGAGTACCAAACGAAAGCGCCAAAATTGAACGGGCAATTATTTTTGATGTTGAAGCTATGAGCGAAAACTGTCCCCAACATATTCCCATCTGCTATTCACAAAGAGATCTTGAAGCGATGATTGCTCCTTTACAGGCTCGTATTGCACAGTTAGAGAAGCGCTCTTTTTAAAAGATAGGTAGAGGTAAAAAAGCGACGATGTAATTTAGAAAGCGATGGGAAGTTTGGGGTTGATGTGACACTGTAAGTTGAAGTGGAGCGATACGCCTCCGGCGTAACCTTTGGTATCGCACCTTCAAATGATAAAACTGCGATGTCTTTGGCAACCCCTTCGGGGCATCGCTCTCCACTGCACCTCAAGCCGTTTTACTTCAAACTCAGCGTTTTACAACTTTAGGACTTACGCAAAATCTCTCCCAAACTCTTATTTCTGTGTGTCCTCTGCGTCCTCTGTGGTTGATTTTCCGTGACTGTGCGTAAGTCCTAAACTTTAATAGAGAATCCCTCATCAGTAGATAGTGGCTGAAAGAAACTGGTTACATGACGAAAAACTTCTTCTGTATCAAAAAGCGATCGCGTCAATACTAAACTTGCTTCCATCATCGCAAAGGCTTCACCAATGGAGATTCTCGAACCAGCACTAAAAAAGAAATAAGCGTTTCAAAGTGGGTTGAACAATGGTTCTCAGTTGCCTTTTGACGGAGTATCCTGCTTTTTACCAACATTTGCGCGATCGCTATTCCCAAAGAAAGGTGTATTTCTAAATTAGTGGAGGCAAAATAATTACATCATCCCGCCCAGGAGAGAAATATGGCATCTTTGTATTATGGTTGCAGGTGAATGGATAACCAATGGGAACGAGCGATCGCTATCATCGGTATGCGAGGCTTTTCCCGCGAAAATCGCCCCAAACGCGCTCATATCGGCAATCTATGAACCAGGTACTTTGTTCGTTCTATTTCTATTAACAGGGACGATATGAGGATCTTCATATCGTGTTTTATTGATGAAATGGCATTTTTATGGACAAGGTTCCGGATTTCTCACCACTTTTCCCAAAAGGCAATCTCTCCATCCCAATCTGGATATTTATTTTGAATAATGCCCCTTATTTCTGTTGCTGTAATATCCGCAATATCTCGATATAAAACTGTCGTCTCAGGGAAATTTTTTTGATATAATTCTAAAACTTTGGGGTTGTTATCGAGGGCGATCGCTACTTCAAAACCAGCAGATTGGAAGCCTAGATCCAAGCCACCAATTCCACAAAATAAACTAACTAATAACTTCTTATTTTTTGACAACATATACAGTCAAATAAGTAAGATTTGATTTATCTCTATTTTATAACCATTTCGTCCCTGTGTTACTATCATTAGTTATTTTGATGATTCAAAATATTAGTGTTTCTCTCCCAAACTTGATTAATGGCATTATAAAACCGCTTATTTATGCGTTTCATACTATCCTAAAACTTTTTTGAAAAAACTCGCAATAGGCTCTGGGTAAAGGTGATAAGATATATAGTTGTAATTAATTATGATAAATGTCGAATTAGCGACTTATTTTCGCCAGGGATTTTAGCAAATTGGCATGGCACAAAAACACGCCAAAATCATTGGAATATATTATGTAGATAAAATTTTCATCGAACGATTTACGTAAAATATTAATCGCTGTAATGGCTGTGATGAAATTATAGAAAATATGCCAAGATAACAAGGAGCAAATAATGACTCTAACCACATACGGAAAATTATGTACGGAAGTTTACGAGATTACCAAACCGATAGGTGGAGAATACCCCGATGTTCCCTATTTCATCAACCATCTTTCCAAAATCGGTGGAAGAATCTTGGAGGCAATGGTTGGTACGGGACGGTTGCTAATTCCTTTACTAGAAGCAGGGTTGAATGTTGAGGGAATCGACACATCACCCGATATGCTCGCTGCTTGCAGACAAAATTGTCACGAAAAAGGCTTAAATCCCGTACTTTATCAAAGTTCAATAGAAAATTTAGATGTTCCTGGTAAGTACAGCGCAATTGTCGTAAGTTTCGGTTCGTTTATGTTGTTGGGGAATCGAACAGCAGCAATTTCAACATTGCGAGCGTTCGCCAAACATTTGCAACCTAACGGAAGAATTTTTATCGATTTAGGATTACCTATTGGCTCTTTCAAAACAGAAAATACCGTACAACAAGGGAAAGCCCTCGAATGTTTGGATGATTCAGTAATTGTGATACAAACTTCATCTCGGATCGATTGGCTCGAACAAATCGAACATACTTTAATCCGATACGAAAAATGGAAAGACGGAAAGTTAATTGAGACAGAATTACAACATCTTCCATTGCATTGGTTTGGGCGGGAAGAATTTATGATGTGTTTGCGAGAAAATGGATACACTAATATTACTCTCTGCGCTAATTACAAAGATGGATTGGAACCAAATTCGTATTCTGACCAACTATGTTTTTCTGCAACCTTGGCTTGAAACATAAGCATAATCGCTACAGTTAGCGTCTGGGATGCCAAACTCAGACCGCGATAAAATCTCAGCACCTTCAAAGCTTTTACGGATAAACTTTTCAACTAACTTAGAGCCAGTTTTATCAGCAGCAGTTTTTAGGCTCCTGACTAATCCCGCCATTCATTGCTGTCCAGTATCCGGCAATCTTGTCCTGGTCGTCCCTGACTTTTTAGGGTTGATCCTGAAAAGTTTACCTCGACGTTATTTCCGGTATTTTTACAAGCCAAGATAGCTCTTTCAATGACTGGCTTAAACTCGTTCCAACGAGAATATCCCAACAAAGGCATTAACAAGTCGCGCTTCTCGCGGTCGCAAGTCGCAACTTGCCCTTGTCCATTACTTGCGACTTGCGACTTGTTGATGACGAATGCCATTGAAAGGACTACTATTATTTATTTGAAGATTTTCTAAATTAGACATAGTTAATGATGACTCCTAT
Organism: Calothrix sp. OTE_75_metabat_31; assembly: GCA_031379725.1. Taxonomy (GTDB): domain Bacteria; phylum Cyanobacteriota; class Cyanobacteriia; order Cyanobacteriales; family Nostocaceae; genus JANNFJ01. The sequence continues at coordinate 1,678 of JANNFJ010000370.1, read as the reverse complement.
TAAGTAATGTTTCTATGGTGAAAAGATTTTTCAAGAAGCCAGAATTATCCTAAATTCTGACTTATTAATTATTCTTCAGGCTGCTTCTAGCTAAAACTTGATTAATTGCCTCTAATCTACGTCGTTGGTCTAAGGCGATGCAATTCCATCGCCAACGTTCCGAGAACATCGAATATTGTTGTAATCTCGTCGTGTAGTAAGTATTTTTGGGATTAGCGCAAATTGAAAACAAACCCACTCGTGAACTACCTGCTTCTAATTCCCCATCACTCCTACGAAAAGCCTCAACCCTCGCCCATAAAATAGCCTCTTTTCCCTTTAGCCCTTTCTTTAAAGCATCAGCATACCTGAAAGCGAAAGCATCGGAGACGCGAGGAGATGCTTGATTCCATTGGTCTAAACTATTGACAAATACTTCAATATTTTGTTCTGGATTGATTCCAACTGCTTGAATTTTTCTAACTAATCTAGGAATGCGGCTTCTAGTTCTTGTTAAGCATCCTGCATCTGCATTTTCTAAATTTGTGCCACCCCGACCTTGGTCGCTACAGAATCCACGATTGACTTTTTGATTCCCCGGGTCGAGATTGTAATAGTATGAAGAAGTTTTCTTACCCTCACTCGTGCAATTTCCTTCGGCAGCGCATAAAGCTAATACTCCAATCGATGAATTATTGGCAAATAAAGTGTTGAGCTTCCCTGAATATGAAGTGCTGATTTCTGCGATATTTTCGACACCTTCCGAAACTAATTTAATCGCTGGTTTACTAATTGCAAAAGCCACAATACAAAAAAGTAACAGAAGGTTGAGTACATCCCATTCACGCCCTAATTTCTGTAAGTACATCATTTTTTAACAAAACAATAGGTAAAAAATCACAACGCCAAAAATTAATCCCATCCATATCGAGAAATAAAATGGGATTAATAGCCCAACCCCAAACAAAATTAACTGTTTAAAAAATAGTGGTAAACTGCACCATAAATGTAGTGTTTTTTGAATTACATTTGGTCGCCAAGGAGCCTTTGCTTTCATTTTTCCACCATGAATAACCCAGTGAGCTAATGGGCAAAGTGGAAGTACATCTTTCCACAACTTCTCGTGTCCCAAATGCCTATAACCCACCCCTGTATGATGTATGTTGTATTTACCATATTTTCTAGGTGCATATTTCCCTATTCTTATAATTGGGAACATTGAGCATCTATGATTACATTGCTTCAACCATTGGTAGTGCTTATTTCTCCAGGCATGACTATTCATATAAAAGTAATAATCACTGGGAGAAAGATATTTTTTCACTTTCATTAATAATTTTTCTCCTGCGAGATATTAAAGTTTCAAGTCTTTAGCTGATATAAATCCTGTTAGGAAGGTGAAATTTTTATTGGCTTTGTAGTCAGCATCCTCTTGTAAAAATCTCATAAATTCTTGGTGTCCTTTCGATGTGCGTCCCACAGGACATCCTGCCGAAGCACCATCTACAAACTGCTGGTCACCTGCACTGTGTTGATTGGCTCCGATTAGGGAATGCTCTTTTTTATCCCCCTCATCAACCTTGCCATTGCGATTCTTGTCCCGGATTATATCCACTGGTGCAACCTAAACTAACGCAAGCTCACGACCTTTGTGCTTGCCAATTCGCCATGCTTTATACTGTCCTGGTACTTGTATTTG
>JANNFJ010000190.1:0-10135 GCA_031379725.1 Calothrix sp. OTE_75_metabat_31 | reverse complement strand
GACAAACCACTTAGATATTCCCGCAAAGGAAATGCTCGAATCGGCACTGAAAAATTACGATGGTACGGCGATTATTGTCTCCCACGACCGTTATTTTATCTCGGAAGTAGCAAATAAAATAACGGTCGTGGGGACAGAATCGCGTTTGTTGCTCCGAACGGGGCAGGAAAATCGACGCTGCTACGCTTAATTATGGGAGCAGAACAGCCTACCGAAGGTACTGTTAAATTAGGCGACCATAACGTTCTCCCCGGTTACTTCGAGCAAAACCAAGCCGAAGCTTTGGATTTAAACAAAACCGTAATGGAGACAATCCATGACGAAGTTCCCGACTGGAGTAATGAAGAAGTACGCACGCTTTTAGGAAAGTTTCTATTTAGTGGCGATACTGCTTTTAAGAATGTTGCTCCCCTCAGTGGTGGTGAAAAAGCGAGATTAGCACTGGCGAAAATGCTGCTGCGGCCGGCGAATTTATTGATTTTAGACGAGCCGACAAACCACTTAGATATTCCCGCAAAGGAAATGCTCGAATCGGCACTGAAAAATTACGATGGTACGGCGATTATTGTCTCCCACGACCGTTATTTTATCTCGGAAGTAGCAAATAAAATTGTTGAAATTCGAGATGGTGAATTCCGGGTTTATATCGGCGATTACCACTACTACCTCAGCAAAATTGAGGAGGAACAAGAAGCCGAAAAACAAGCCGCGATCGCAGCCGATAAAACCGCCAAGAAAGCTGCGAAATCAGCTAAAGCTGGAGCTAAGAAGAAGTAGTTACGTGCTTTTAGTCACAATTATTAATTTCTATAGGAATCCGGTTTGATTTTGAAAATATACGTAGGGTGCGTTACGAATCACGCTAACGCACCCTACCTAATTTTTTAAGCGCAAGCTACGCCAACAAAAATCAAGTAGGAGCGCTATATTTGCTAAATAAAAATATTTAGCAACTGTTTTTCATGAAAATAGCGAGAAAAAATATCCCCTCGCTTGACCCACATGATTCGGTAGGGGCAGTTAGGCATCGTGCCCTGACAATACTGATTGCGCGAAATCTTTATACAAAGAGTTAGACCCATGATTTGCGCTTCTGCATCCGTAAATTGTCTGGGACTTAATTCTTTTATAAGCGAATTAACAATTACTAAATTACTCAAACCCAGTTAGATTAAAAAATCTAATTCCACGAATTGTTGATTGTTAACAGTTTACGGTTACGTAGTCAACATCCTGATGAGTAAATTGCATATAAAAATACCGTAAGAAGAATATTAAAAAAGCTTATAAAACTTAGCTCATGTTAAGAAAACTCTAAAGAAAAGATAACAATAACAAAATAAGCTAATAAGCAAAAATTCACTTGCGGTAGTGGGTAGCAATGGTATTATTCGGGTATTACAAAAAGTAAAGGGCATTTTGACTATGACCAAAGCACCTGTTGCTCCGGTGGTGCTAGTCATTTTAGACGGATGGGGCTACTGCGAAGAGACAAAAGGGAATGCGATCGCACAATCCAAAACTCCGGTAATGAAGAGTTTATGGGCAGCATATCCCCACACCCTCATTCACACATCAGGTAAAGCCGTCGGTTTGCCAGAAGGTCAAATGGGCAACTCAGAAGTTGGTCATTTGAACATTGGCGCTGGGAGAGTGGTACCGCAAGAATTAGTTCGCATCTCAGATGCGGTTGAAGACGGTTCCATCAACTCGAATCTGGCGTTAGTGAAAATATGTCAGGAAGTCCTGAGTCGAAACGGCAAACTGCACCTTGTCGGGCTTTGTTCTGAGGGAGGTGTACACTCCCACATTAGCCACCTGTTTGGACTACTTGACTTAGCAAAAATGCAAGGAATTGCAGACGTTTGTATCCACGCGATTACCGATGGACGCGACACTGCACCCAGTGAAGGTATAAATACAATTGCATTGATTGAAGAATATTGTTCGCGCATGGGTAATGCACGCATCGCTACAGTTAGCGGACGCTATTACGCAATGGACCGCGATCGCCGTTGGGATCGAGTTCAACGTGCTTATGATGTCATGGTCAGCGATGGCGACGGTAACGGTTTGAAGGCAACACAAGTGATGTCCGCATCCTACGCCGAAAAAATCACCGACGAATTTGTGATGCCAGTGCGAATTGCCCCAGGTGCGATCGCATCGGGTGACGGGGTGATTTTCTTTAACTTCCGTCCCGACCGGGCACGACAGCTAACCCAAGCCTTTGTCAGTCCCAATTTTAAAGGGTTTGAGCGTCAATTAATTAATTCATTGTCGTTTGCCACTTTTACTCAATACGACCCCGACTTAGCAGTTAAGGTCGCATTTGAACCGCAAAATCTCAGTAATATACTGGGTGAAGTCATCTCGCAGCACGGACTCAAACAGTTCCGGACTTCGGAAACCGAAAAATATGCCCATGTAACCTACTTCTTTAACGGTGGGTTAGAAGAACCCTTCCCCGGCGAAGACCGCGAACTAGTTAATAGCCCGATGGTTGCCACCTACGATAGTGCGCCAGCAATGTCGGCTGTAGCTTTAACAGATGTGGCATTAACTGGAATAGCAAAACGCATCTACTCGCTGGTAGTTATAAATTATGCCAACCCCGATATGGTAGGGCATACCGGACAAATTGATGCTACTGTCGAAGCAGTTGAAACCGTAGATAAATGCCTCGGTCGTTTGCTCGAAGGTATAGTAAAAGCAGGCGGGACTGCAATAATTACTGCCGATCACGGTAACGCAGAGTATATGCTAGATGAGATGGGTAATCCTTGGACTGCTCATACCACTAATCCTGTGCCTCTAATTTTGGTGGAAGGTGAAGGTGTAAGAATTCCCGGACATGGTACAAATGTCAGCTTGCGCGAAAATGGTAAGCTATCGGACATTGCGCCAACAATTCTGGATATTTTACAATTACCACAACCAGAAGAAATGACAGGGATTTCTCTATTACAATCTGCTGAATACGATGTGCAAAGAACCCGCACCCCCGTACCAGTTGGATTGTAGAAAGTAGGGGCGCAAGGCATTGCGCCCGTATTACTTTATGAGTAAAATTTATTTCTACTCCCTACTCCCTAATAATTAAATTTTCGCTATGACTGTTACTAACATCATTTCAGGTATTTGGACATTTTCTGCCGTCGGTTTAATCGTCTTAGTATTACTCCATAGCCCCAAAGGTGACGGAATTGGGGCAATCGGCGGACAAGCACAGCTATTTAGCAGTACCAAGAGTGCAGAAAACACACTCAACCGCGTAACTTGGGCTTTAACAGCCATTTTCCTCGGTTTGACCGTTGTTTTGAGCGCTGGTTGGCTACCTAAATAATTGGGATCTAAACAATCGGGAGACGGATAAATGGGAATAACCCAATACCCCAAGAATCGCATCCCCAGAATGCAGCGTGTAAGTTCAGATGGTCGTAGGGGCACGATATTATCGTGCCCCTATTTTATTTTAGGCAAATCGAAGCTACTTTATAAATTAACAGCAGTCCTAACGCTTATTATTAGTACGGGATTGCTAATTACTATATTTAACGTTCATCCTCAAGCGACTTTTGCAAATTCTTCAACTGCGTTAAGATTGCATCCTTTACCGTCTACCTTGGCTTCTTGGCAAGATAATACAGGTAGCGGCGATTATTTCGACCAAGTTGCACCCGTCAAAGTTGGTTATTTGGTCTGGTCAAAATTCCCCATCAAAGTTTATATTCAAGCACCGGGTAACAGCAATCAAGCCGAAACCTGGGTAAAAACAGTATCGAGTGCAGTCCAAGAATGGAATGCTTATTTACCCTTAGAAATAATCAATCAACCAGAAGTTGCGGATATTACAATTACCCGAAAATCTCCACCTTTACAAGGTAATCCCCCGCGTGCGCGTTCCGCCCAAACTACTTATAGTTTGTATACACAAACTAATTTTTTATACCATCGTTTCGCTATCTTATTAAGTCCGAGTCAAACAGGTAATTATCTCTTAGCAGCAGCACGACACGAACTTGGTCACGCACTAGGAATTTGGGGACATAGCAAGTTACAAAGTGATGCATTATACTTTTCTCAAGTTCGCAACCCGCCGTTAATTTCAGCTAGGGATATAAATACTTTGAAGCGAGTTTACGAACAGCCTACGAATTTAGGATGGAGCATTAATTAGAGGCTTCAAAAATGAATTGTCCCGTAGGATAGGCTTCTAGCCTGTCCCATGTCTGTGCTGTAAGTTAATTTATCAAGTTAATGATGACTCTAATTCTTCCAAAGCCTGCAAATTTCCCACTACCCACGCACGTTCCACAGTATCAGTGATAATTCGGCTAATATTAACACCTGGAAAATTTGGGCTAGTATCGGATTTTATATATTTATTATCTTGCAATAAATAAATAGTGAAATTGCCATCATCATAAATCCACACTTCAGGGACTCCAATGGCTAGATATGCATCTATAGTTGTCTTAGATGTGACATCAGTTTCAATCGCTAAATCTGGTGGAGGGTCATTAGGTTCTAAGCGACGACGACCAATCATCATCTGATAATTCTTGATGTAAAAACAAGCATCAGGTTCGACACCTGCACCAACTCGTTTAAAAGTGGTAGAACCAAAGGGTTGATATTTAATTTTGTTTGCCCTAAGTAGGGTTTTAATAGCATCAGAAACAGTTTCTTTAGTTCTCTCCTGTTCAAGCAGAGGAACCATAATTTGTAATATCCCTTTGTAATAAGCAACTCGTGCAGCACGTTTATTTCCCAATTCTTGCAAAATCGACTCAAACTCTTGCCAGGTGACATCAGAAATAGCTACCAAGCTACCAGGTGCTAGATGTATTTTGCTAATGGGTTTGACAACGAGGATAGTAGCTGTCATTGGTATTTGTAGAATATAGCTTTAATCACAGTTTAACAGCGCATGGTTAGGAAATTGTGCAATGTAAGATAAGGAATTGTTAGAACTGTGTAGCCTCATGAATACACGATTTAGCGGTATCAGTGATTCGTTGCTAGCACCCTTACGGTTATGGGTTTGGAGGAGTGTGGGGTGTGGTCAGGGCGGGTTCGGTGAGATTTTTAGTTTGCGGTAAGAATGGTTGGTAAACCCGCCCTTACGGTTACGGGTTTGGGGGAGTGTGGGGTGGGGTCAGGGCGGTGTGGAGTGGGGACAGGTGATAAGCTGATGTGCAGCTAAATTATATAAGCCAAAAATGTAAAATCATGGTAGTGCGGGCATCTTGCCCGCATCCTTATATAAAAATTAGATGCGTCGCAGCTTATGACAATACTGCGTAGGTTTTAGATTTTTCGTGGTGCAAAATCGAAGATATAGGGACGCGTACTGCTAAAGCAGAACCACACTTTTTATTTCGCGTCTCTGCGAGGTTCTCAATTTATCGAATTTTCGCACGCTGACAAGTATTGGTTCGCGCTTGTGCGATTACCCAAAGTACTTTTATTTTCTCAAAAAGTACCCCCAAGGGTGATATAAAGATTCTGTAATTCTCCCAAAACACCTTGAAGCTTAGTTATGTAAACAACAAACAATCGAGCAATTTACAACCATGACTACTGCAATTCAATGTCCAACATTCAAGCCTACCCTGAAAGTTGGTAACAACGGACAAGATGTAAAAGAGATGCAAAAACGTCTTAACCAAAGATTTGCTTCAATTTATACCCCTGCTTTAGAAATTCCTGTTGATGGTGATTTTGGTTCGGAAACAGAAGCTGCACTTAAATACCTTCAATGTCTGGCTTTTTTACCCGTGAGTGGTATTACTGACGCAACTACTTGGAATTTTATTTGCAATGGTGTTGCAAGCTTGCCCATTGTCAAGGTCAATAGTTCTGGAAATGTAGTTAAAGCCGTTCAACAAGCTCTGTTTGACTCCAAGTATTATAGTGGTGCAATTGATGGTATTTTCGGTAATCGCATGTTACAAGCTGTCAAAGACTTCCAATCATCTCATTCCTTGACTGCCGATGGTGTTATTGGCGCTAATACTTGGACTGCTTTGATTAAGCAGGGTAGTCATCTCGATAGCTGCTATTGTAAATATTATGGCGGTGGTTGTTAATAATTACTTCGTATGTTTAGGTTAGGCACGCAGATGATATTTATAACGTTAAAAATAAAAATCAATTGCGTGCTATAACCCAACATTAATATTGAAAGTTGATGGCAAAATTTAATGTTGGGTTACGCTACGCTCCAACGTCACATGCTACAACGGGGGGAACCCCCGCAACGCAGTGACTCCCCAACCTACGCAAGCAAAAGCTTTACTATTTATGATGGAAGTTTCACAGGAGCCTGGAATAGTTCAATGTCTCGAATTAAAAGAATTCCTGCACTTTCAAACTTAACACTGATTTGAATATTAATAGGGTCTGTCTCTCTTTTAAAATGGGCACGTACTTCATAAAATCGAAAGTCATCAGTTTGCGAAACCCCTTTAATCCAACTTTTAGTTGTTGTCCACTGTCCCTTTTTAGATAAACCCAAACTTACATTAATTGATTTCTCCGAGTTTAAAGCTTTTGCATAAAACTGACAGGCAAGAACGCATTCTTGAACATCTGGTTCTGCGACCTCAAATAATATAACGTTTCGTAGAGGTTCTGTACTGGTTAGCAAATTCTCATCATTATTATAAGTTTCTATCTGCAAGCTGTCCCCGACAACTACAGTACCTCCCTTTGTCACTGTCGGTTCTGCGATCGCAAATTTACGAATCAATGCAAAGGGTTGTGCAGGTTCGGGGACGGCAAGACGTTTTTCTAGTTATCCAACAGCTTCTTTAATTTTAGAGCCGACAAAATCTTTTAAATTATTAAATAGCTCGTCGAACATTATAAAAACTCCCAAGGCATACTAATACTAGTATTCCCCCAGCAATAAATGACATATCATACACTCATCGAAGTTATATTTGATTTTTCTCTTGCCAATACAAGTAATTATATATCCCGACTGCACGCTTAACCAATTCCCGATTGGGATGCATTATCAATTCCTTGAGATATGGCATTGATAAAGGCATATTTGATAATTCTGCTGCACAATCTCGACAGTGTAAAATACGTTCGGGTTCGTGCTGTAAAAGCTCTAATATCGAATGCGTGTAAAATTCCTGCGAACATTCACTTGCTACAGCCCCTAACTGAATATCTGCTGCATTGTAAGCAGGTTGCCAAGTTACAATCATCAAGGGTTTCGTTACTTCGCTTGCCTCAATTCGCTTGACCGAGGATTGATTGAGCCATAACTCACCCCTACGCTGTAGAAAATCTGGCACATCCTCACGAAAAGCACGTGAAGGCAGCATCAAAAGGTTCTCGCCAGTTGATACATTATTAATGTCAGGTTCTAAACCAATAATTGTGGAGACAAAGGGTTTTTCTGTGAGGGATGGAATCAATATATAGTCGCGTAATTGAACTACCCCAGAACGCAAAACACCAATTAATATTGTCCAGTGACGGTAGTTTTCTGTTCTGAGGTCGCGGTGTACTTCACGAACTGAGGTAATTTCTAATGCAAAAGGCATATTTATTTACGGTAGTTCACACCCTAATAATTAAGCTCTACGAATAAACTGCATTCGTGGTTTTACTACTATATCTGTATAAAGTTTCTCCAAATGTGAAATATTCGTATCTAACGTATAACGTTCGAGTACTCGCTGCCGTGCTTTTTGACCGAGTAAAATTGATAATTCGGGATGGTCTTGGAATAAGGGTAGCAAAGTTCGTAATTGCGATCGCACGGTTCTCGTGTTCAATACGATACCCGCACCTCTTTCCAATACTTCGCCGTCAGCACCGACATCAGTGGCTATACAAGCTAGTCCGCATGACATTGCTTCTAATAACGATAGCGATAAACCCTCAACCAATGAAGGTAAAATAAATGCATCTGCTCCCCGTAATATCTCGATCCGGCGTTCCTCCTCGGCAATAAAGCCTAACCAAATTATATTGTATTCAGCTCCATAGAATGGCTCTAAGGAAGGTTTCAACGGGCCATCACCGACTATTAATAATTTGCTACCTGGTTCGAGTTCTGCCTGTTTCCAAGCCCGCAGCATTGGTTCGATATTTTTTTCTGGGGCTATCCTACCTTGGTAAACAAACAACCTTTCGGCTTTAAACTCGGCTTTAATATTCGATTTTCCTGGAGAATACTTAGTTATATCAACTCCATTGGGAATCACTGCAATATTTTCTTCGGGTACACCCAACCGTGCTAATAACTCACGCTGAATTTGTGAAAAGACAATTGTACAGTCGTAGTTGCCTAAAAACGGTGCGTAGAGTTGATAAGCCAAAAGTTGCGTTCCTGAAACTAGTTTCGCACCTTTACCTGCAAACGGTGTGTGGAAAGTTGCTACCAAGGGTAGATTCAAATCGTCACAAATTTCTGGCAAAACAAAATCGAGTGGCGATAATGTTAGCGATGCATGAACTACGTCAGGTTTTATCCGCTTTAACGATTGCGTTAATAACTTAGTCGCTTTAAAGGTGGGGATAGTGTAAACCTGCGATTTGTAAATAAATGGTAAAGGAACGTCTTGACAATTAGACGAATTTATACCCTGAGATTCTTCTTGAGCAAAATGTAAAAAGCTTACTTGATGTCCTCGGTCGAGTAATGCATTTGTAATTTCTCGACTGTAGGTGACATTACCACAAAATGGTGTTTTTTTTCCAATCCAAGCTATACGCATTCTTTATTAGTTATGAACTTAGCGGGTTTGATATATTAACTCTTGCCTTTCGTTTGTGCTGCTACAAGCAATTACACTTTCTGGACTCTTAATTATCATAAAACCGCGACATTCAACATAATTAACCAATAAAAATTAACTTTCGGAAATTTTGCTTACGTTATTTGTAATTCTATTTTTGGGATTCAATTGAGTTGTAGTTTTGAGCTTTGTCAAAATTACAACTTGGTTATAGAAAAACAGATTACACGTAAACGACCTGGATTTGATATCAAACAGGTCGGCATAAATATATAAGTTATACATATATGCCAAAATCAGTCTAGCATGAAAGTATTCATGTTTTGGTAAATTTATGATTATCTAAAAGTAATCAACTATTATCTTCAAATAAATACCTACGACTCTTGATAGCGAGTTAATATACAGCCTAAAAAGACAATACAAGCTAATGCCAAAAATACTGTTTGCAATCCAAAAAATGTTTCTGCCACACCTGAAGCAGCTAAAGGTAAGGTTAAAGCAATATTAACTGCATTATTTTGTAAACCAAAGACTTTTCCGCGCATTTCGGCAGGAGTTTGTGTCTGAATTGCAGTTTGTACTGGGATACCAATTAAGGCTCCAAATACTCCAAGTAACATAATTAATATCAAAACAATCAATAATTGTTTAGTAAATACCGCAAGACCAATTAGCGAAACTGCCATCCCCAAACACCCAAACAAGCTTAATTGGGCATGGGAAAATCGCTGTCCAAACTGACCGAGTGCGATCGCACCCAAACCTGTGCCAACACCACCAGAGGCAAGTAAAAATCCAAATTGTTCTGCCTTCATATTAGGTATTATTTCAGCCAACCGTACAGCTAAAACAGTTAATGCGGCAAATACTGAGAACAAAATTATCAATTGAATCAGGGCATTACGGAGAGGTCGGTTAGCTTTGAGATAACGCCAACCATCACGTAAATCAGTAAGGACGTGGGGTGTTTCTTTTGTGACTATTTGGGGTTTTTCATTTGTACCAATCAGTAGTAAAATTAACCCGGCTAAACCATAACTGCCACCGACAACAATTTCTTTACCCAATCCACCACTACCACCGAGTTGCATCCACAATTTATCGGCATTTGCCAATAAAGGTTCACCAACTGCAAATCCAACAATTACCGATGCCATCATCGTTGTTGTATAAAGTGAATTTGCCGAAAGTAAATGTTTTTCTGGAACTATCAAAGGAATTGCTGCTTGTTCTGCGGGTGCGAAAAATTGCGTCAGGGTCGAAACCAAAAAGGTTACTCCTAGAATAATCAAAAACCCCACTGGTAAAACACCCACTGGATGCCAAGTGTGAGTCAACCATAACAGTGGAGGTATGGCAAAAAC
>JANNFJ010000333.1:0-4119 GCA_031379725.1 Calothrix sp. OTE_75_metabat_31 | reverse complement strand
AAATTAGCACCTCCCCCTCTCCCCCATCTCCCCCCTCTCCCCTCCCCCCAGTTCGTGGAGTTGCCCTTGATTTGAACCAAGCACGGTTAGCAATTCGTCACGTTCCCGACCGTCCGGGAATGGCAGCAAAGCTATTCGGGTTGTTAGCACAACATAATTTTAGCGTTGATATGATTATTCAATCGCAACGCTGTCATGTTATTGATGGAGTACCAACAAGAGATATTGCTTTTACTGTTGCCCGTATCGATGCTGAAGCTACCCAACAAATGCTTTGCCAAACTGCGGTCGAATATGGTTGGGGAGAAGTTGTGCTGGATAATGCGATCGCAAAAGTCAGTATTGTTGGTTCGGGAATGGTGGGACAACCCGGTGTAGCCGCAAAAATGTTTGCAGCGCTAGCTATTCATAAAATCAATATTCAAATGATTGCGACTTCGGAAATTAAAATTAGCTGCGTTGTCGAACAAGAACAAGGTGTCAAAGCATTGCAAGTTATTCACGAAGCATTTGATTTGGCAGGTAGCGAAAAATTCGTCGTACCAGCATAACAACGAAAATAACGAATAATCGTGCAAACACTTGCCCATTTAGGTAGGGTGCGTTAGACGCAAGTCGTAACGCACCGTTCTGAGAGCTTGGCGCGTTACCAAAAGTACGTATTTTTAAGCGCATTCGCCCTTGGCGTTCTGTGTAGGGTAGCGCAAGCTACGCCAACAAAAATAAATAAGATACGGCATAAAATATCTATACGTCCTAAATAGTCGTTTTCACTTCAGTGATTTCCCATATTTTATGGTATCTTTAAGTACTTTTTCAATAGTGGTTGTCACTGAATACAAGTATAGGAAGCTTGTTCAGCATAGCTTTAGGCATATGAATGCACTAAGTACTATAATTATGATATGTATTTTTATTATCAAGTTCCCCTTAAGCTCTTTTCGTTTCTATAACTGGGCGATTACGATTGGCAGGTATAGGGAGAGAAGCAAATCCGTAACTCATCCATATTTCAAACAAAGATTAAATCACAATAAATATCAGTTAATCGAGAAAGTGTGATTGATCAAATATGCGATCGCGCAAGCATCGCATTTTGAGAAAAGTTTTTTCTGCTGTTTTAAACTACCTTTTTGGAGCAAATATCATGGCTATTTTCACAACAAAACTATCTTCTTTAATCGGTGCTGCATTCGCTATGACCGTATTGCCAGCAGCTTTAGCTGCCAAACCAGCCGCAGCGAGTCTTGTGACTACAGATATCGTTACTAACGGTAGCTTTGAAAATACAAAATTAAATAATGGTAGCTGGGGAATTTTTAAATCTATTGATGGATGGCAACTACTTGATGGTTCTAAAGGTAGCGGTATTGAAGTTCAAAATCGCGCAGCGGGTAATCCATTTGATGGTAATAACCTTGTTGAATTAGATAGTGATGGTAACACCGGTATCTTCCAAGACATTGCAACAGAAATTGGTAAAACTTATAAGTTAGGTTTTGCTTTTTCGTCACGTGCGGGAGTTGCTGAAAATATATTGAATGTTAAGTGGGGAGGACAGTCAGTTGCGAACCTTTCAGCTAGTGGAACCGGGCTTGATGACACAAACTGGAAAACTTTTGCATATGACTTAGTTGCCACGGCTACAACAACTCGTCTGAGTTTTGATAACTTCGGTTCTACATCTGATAGTTTGGGCACATATATCGATAAGGTTAGTGTGACAACTGCAACTGCGGTTCCTGAACCTGGTTCGATTGTAGGAATTGTGGCTTTTGGTGCTTTTGGTGTAAATTCGTTAAGAAAGCGCAAACAACGGCAAAATACAATTCAAGCTTAAAAATTAAGTCCAATTTAACTTGTCTTTGATTATACTTTGTGACGTGTCTTGCATCATCAGACACGTCATCATTTTATTCTGGGTTTAGAGTATTCCAATTAAAAAAATATCCCAAAATAAATATCGTAGGATAGGCGTCTCGCCTGTCCTACGATATTTGATAGACAGGCGGGACGCCGCAAGCCGACGGACAAAAATATATACCTTCAAAACTTATGACATAAACCACTACTGGTAATAATCATTAATTTTGATAGGTTCGCAAAATATTTAAAGCGACTGCCTCTGCCGTTTTAATCCCATCGATACCAGCCGAGAGAATTCCCCCTGCATATCCAGCGCCTTCCCCAGCCGGATAAAGACCTTCTGTATTCAAACTCTGACCATCTTCTTTACGTTTAATCCGAATGGGGGATGATGTGCGAGTTTCCACCCCTGTCAATACAGCATCCTCCATTGCAAACCCTTTGATTTGTTTATCGAAAGCGGGTAGTGCCTCGCGGATGGCAGCGATCGCATAATCTGGTAAACTCGAACTCAAATCAGTCAGATGCACCCCCGGCGTATAAGATGGCTTGACTTCGCCTAATGTAGTAGAAGGGCGATGGTTGAGAAAGTCTCCCACAAGTTGCCCTGGTGCTTCATAATTACCACCACCCAACTTAAACGCTTCCTCTTCCAAACGACGTTGTAAGTCAATTCCCGCTAAAGCATGACCGGGATAATCGTCAGGTGTAATACCCACAACAATACCGCTGTTAGCATTGCGCTCATTACGGGAATATTGGCTCATCCCGTTAGTAACCAGTCGTCCCGGTTCTGATGCTGCTGCCACCACCAGTCCACCGGGACACATACAGAAGCTATACACCGAACGACCATTTTGGCAATGGTAAACCAACTTGTAATCAGCAGCACCCAAAATCTTGTGACCTGCCTGCTTGCCAAAACGACAGTTATCGACCATTTTCTGGGGATGCTCAATGCGAAAGCCGATGGAAAAGGGTTTAGGCTCAATGTAAACTCCCCGGTCGAACAGCATTTGGAAGGTGTCGCGGGCGCTATGACCCACCGCCAGAATCACATGCTCGCTGGCGATATGTTCGCCATTAGCGAGGGTGACTCCCCGCACTTTGCCGTTTTCGATGTCGATATCTTCAACCCGGCTTTGAAAGCGAATTTCACCCCCCAAGGATTCGATTTGAGCGCGGAAACTTTGGACAATCCCAACTAGTTTGAAGGTGCCAATGTGGGGCTTGTTGATGTATAAAATTTCCGGTGAGGCTCCCGCCTTGACGAACTCCGTCAGTACTTTACGCCCGTAGTGCTGGGGGTCTTTGACTTGACTGTATAATTTACCATCCGAAAATGTACCAGCACCACCTTCACCAAATTGAGCATTGGATTCGGGGTTAAAGTCTGATTTTTTCTTCCAAAAACCAAAGGTGTCGGCAGTGCGATCGCGTACCATTTTCCCGCGTTCTAAAATCAGTGGGCGGAACCCCATTTGTGCGAGTATCAACCCAGCAAACAAGCCGCAAGGGCCTGTACCAATGACAATGGGTCGAACAGAAGAGTTACTAGGTGCTTGTGCCACCATTCGATAACTCATGTCGGGTGTGGCAATCACATGGGGGTCTTTTTTTGGACGCTCTTTAATCAGCTTTTCTTGGGTCGTCTCTACATCTAAAATATAAACAAGGATAACCTCTCCCTTTTTACGGGCATCATAGCTACGCTTGAAGATTGTATAGTCGATTAACTCCTCGCTTGTAATTTGCAGCTTTTTGAGGATGGCATTTGCTAGAGCATCTTCCGGATGATCGAGGGGAAGCTTTACTTCTGAGAGTCGTAACATACTTGTATCTTGGAGAACTTTGGCTCTAAAGCCATTAATGGGCATACTCGAAATTGTGAGGCGATACTGTTAAATAACGCTGACTGAGTAGGCTCGGATGGATGTATCCATTGTCGCAATTGCTAGACCATTTTGTAACGCCTGACATATAAGCATCCGATCAAATGGATCGCTATGAAGTAGTGGTAGTTCAGCCAGTTGAGCAACAGTCTTTTCATCAACGGCAAGGCTGATAATTTGATGCAAATCACGCTGTTTTGGCAGGTATATTTCAGGCGATTGCGGCAACGGCAATTTACCCAACTGATACTTGATAATCGATTCCCACACAGAAACAACGCTCAAATACACGGCATTATCTGAATCACGAATTATGTCTCGAATATCCGTTGATAAGCGATTGTCGCCACTGATGAACCAA
>JANNFJ010000316.1:0-7169 GCA_031379725.1 Calothrix sp. OTE_75_metabat_31 | reverse complement strand
TTTATATAAGGTAGGGGGTAGGGAGTTAGCAGTTAGCAGTTAGCAGTTAGCAGTTAGCAGTTAGCAGTTAGCAGTTAGGAATTGGTAAGATGCTTGCGCTCTTTATAGTTATGCAACTTTTAAATTTACATCATTGCCCATAATCCTTAACTTAATAACTCTTAACTCTTAACTCTTAACTCTTAACTCCTAACTTTTTAACCACCAGCACTCCCATCATACCGTTCGCAATG
Source organism: Calothrix sp. OTE_75_metabat_31 (assembly GCA_031379725.1). Taxonomy (GTDB): domain Bacteria; phylum Cyanobacteriota; class Cyanobacteriia; order Cyanobacteriales; family Nostocaceae; genus JANNFJ01. Next base: position 6,936 of record JANNFJ010000316.1, on the reverse strand, counting down.
AGGTAATGTGTGGCAAGCTCGTAACCAATTGTCTGCGCTTGAGCAATTTGTTGGCGACCAGAGGGAAAGCGGTCTAAGCTGGGGCTAATGTAGGCATACTCATCTTTTAGCCCCATTTGTGTAGCGGTAGGCACAACCAAATTCTCTAAATACCATTGTTGAAATGTCCGCATGTAGGGATTTTCCGGACGGTGAAAGTCTAGAATAGCAGCAGAAGCACCGGGTTTGAGGACGCGGTACAATTCTTCCAAGCAACGGGGAATATTGGTAACATTCCGTAAACCGTATCCCATTGTGGCAGCATCAAAGTAATTATCATCGAAGGGTAAATCGAGGACATCAGCTTCAAGCCAAGTTATTGGGGGTTGGGGGTACTGATTGTTAGCTCTTTTTTCGGCGACTGCTAGTAATTCGGTTGAAAAATCAATGCCGTATACTTTCCCAGTCTTGATACTTCGTGCTAACCGTAAGGATAAATCACCAGAACCACAGCATAAATCAATACAAGTATCGCCTGGTTTTGCTTGACTCCATTTGACTGTCATCTGCTTCCAAACTTGATGCTGTCCAAAACTTAGCTTATCGTTTAGTTCGTCGTAAACTGGGGCAATGCTGTTAAAAATATTACGGATATTATCGCTCATTAATAGGGGAAGGGGGAAGGGGTAAAGGGAAAATAATTAATTTTTGCTCTAATTTAACCATATCAAGATTTGCATTCGCTATGCGATCGCTCTTTACCCCCCTAATATTTCTCAGCTAAAGATAGTCGAAGGGGCTTATTTCCAAATTCTTTAATAATCCAGGTATAAATTTTCCCCTAACTGACTAGTGGTTCGTGTCAAAAGTAGTGCGAGCTTCTAGCTCGCTTTATATAGTACGCGAGCAAGATGTAAGCCCGTTGGCGTAGCCGCCCTGAAAGGGCTAGGGCTGGCTTTGCCTACGCACTACAGCTACCCATCATGCATTAATGACATGGACTACTAGTATTAACCCCCCTCCTGACTCCTAACTACAACGCATAGCCGTTAATGATAAAGCAGTTAGTTGAGCAGAACAATGAATCAGCTTGAGTTCATCTTCACGCAAGGTGCAAGGTTGTTTCCACTGGAGTGATAAAAGTGCCAGGGTTTGATTGTGGTAAGTTATCGGCAGCACCAAATGTGCTTTGACTCCGTTTTCGCAGTAATGAGAAATACTGCTGATTTTTTCATCAGCGGGGATATTTACCGAAACCTGAATTTGTTGAGATGCGATCGCCGAGGCAACTAAAGGGTCTTGTGCTAACCAGTTTTCCACAGTTCCCCCCGAAGTGTAAATACCTTGATTGGAAGTTAAAGCGTTTGCCTCAACAAGCTGTAATATACAACCATCACAAGCAAAACTTTCACCAAAAGCCTTGGCAATTGGGTCGAATATCGCCGTTAAATTGGGTGCTGCCAGCGTTTCGTGCAACAATAATGTTAACAGTTCCATTTGCGCGTTGGCACGGCGTAACTCTTCGGTACGCTGCTTGAGCAAATCGTAAGTTTCCGCAGCTCGCTGCACTACCGCTTTGAGTTCGGTCGGGTCCCAGGGCTTGGTAATATACTTGTAAACCTGTCCTGCATTAATTGCTTCCACCAGGTCTTCAATATCTGTAAAACCCGTGAGGATGATTCGGACAGTATCGGGAAATTGGGGTACTGTTTTACTTAAAAACTCAGTTCCCTTCATTTCTGGCATCCGTTGGTCGGAGATAATTACCGCTACTTCTCCTTCGGTTGCCAAAACTTGTAAGGCATTTACTCCACTATCTGCTTTGAGAACATTAAAGTCCCGGCGGAAGGTACGATAGAGCAAATCGAGATTATCTGGCTCATCGTCAACTACTAATAGTTTGAGTTTTTTCGGTTTTTCTACAGTCATCAATTGTCGGCGTATCTTATCAAATTCTGGAACCGGATTATCCATAAGATAATTCCTTTAAACTTAAGTCATATTGTTATATTCCATACCCAGTTTAATTTAAAATTACATCTGTTAACCTGTGGAATATCCGGAATTGTTAAATTTCAAAAATCAACATTACGTATTTACCTTCATAGTTTATATATATATATAACAGTATTGTTGCGAATAAATACGCAAAAAGCAGTTGCATTTAAATTTAATATTTTATTTAAACCTCAAAATCGAACGGGAGCATCCAGTTTTGGCATATTTATAATTTTGTAGTGCGTACCCCTGCGGGGAAGCAAGCAACGCGCAGCGTGCCCGAACGCACTACACGCCGAAATAGGATGCTCCCAATCGAACTCGCTGCCTTCGAGTCCTCAACAAATCGAGTTGCTTTCAACCCTAATTGATTAACGTAAAATTGCAAACTAGATGTTTTAGCCATTCGCTTTGCCGTAAAATAGAATTTATCGCCCTTAAAAGTACTGAGTGCCTCTAGTTTCCGTTATGAACGAACAACCACAAGATATCCAAAGTCCTGAAAAGTTAAGCGACGATGTTGCTGCTTCGTTATTGCGGAAACTTAGACAAAAAGAAGGCAACTGGGTCGAATGGGGTTTGGCGATCGCGCAACTTGTCAAATCAGGTTACAATCCTCAACAAGTTTTTGAAGAAACCGGATTTGAACAAGTTCAACAAAATCAAGTCACCGTTGGAGCGCAAGTTTACGCTTCAATGGAAAAATTTGGTGCATCTCCAGAAACGCTCTCACACTTTGCTCAACGGGCCAGCGATATACTTTATGAGTTTCGCTTACTTACTCATGAAGAACGCAAGTCAGCTGCTGAACTTGCCTTTGAGAAAAAAATTGACTCAGACGAAGCCAAAGAAATTGCCCGCGCTATTAAAGACTTTTCAAGATTTCGCAACCCACCTGAAGGTTTTACTAATCACCCCGGTGATGCCGTAGCATATCAATCCTGGAAAATCGCACGTCAATACACCGATTTACAAGAACGTTCTCGTCTCATCGCTAAAGGTTTACGTTTTGCTCATAGTCCTTCTGCACGTAAGCTAATCGAACAATTACTGACAGATTTTACTGTCGTTTCCAAGCGTCCCACCCCAACTTTACCCTTTTACCGTCTCGAATCAGCTAGCGAGTTGGCACGTATTTTACCTGTCGCTGGAGAAATGCCTCTCAAACCCCAAGATTTAAAAGCTGTACCTATGCTTGAAGAACTTGGTTCTTTTCGCATGGTTCGCTTCAATGGTGAACAAGCTTGGATTCCTCTACCCGGTTGGCAAATTATCCAAGCAGCAGTTGACCCAATTGTGATTTTATCTAGTAGCGATCGCTTACCTTCACAAACCTTAAATTCCAGCATCGACCAAGTTGCAATTGTAGTTGACCGCGACCAACGTGAATGGGATGAGGGCAGTCACTTTGCCATCGATAATAATGGCGAAGTCGATTTTCAATGCTTTGAATCTGCCCCCGATGTCCCTATTCTTGGCAAAGTTGTCGTCATCGTCCGTCCCAAGAAGGTACTCGATGAGGACTTTAACAAGGATTCTTGGCAAATTGATGAGTAGCTTCTACTCTGATTAAGATTAATAATTTCTATTTCAATGATAATGATAATTGCATGAAGAACTTTAATCGTGGATTAGTAAAGCCTTATTTGGAGTGAAGTCACTCTATATATGTAATCTAGCTGCACAGACACATAAGAAATAAGACTCGATAACCATTTAAACTTTATGACAATGATAATCGCATGAAGATGTTCAAATCGGTAAAGCTTTATTTGGGATTAAGTAGCTAAAATGCGATCGCCATTAAATCAAGAACGCTTTCAACAGGGTGATATTCCTACACGGCTAAACTACTTGGCAGGACACCTTAACCAAATTCAATTGCTGACAATGCCAGGAGCAACCATCTTACCAGGTATCGCCGACAGTTCCGTTGGGAGCATCGCTATCGACTCATCCGAACAAATTGTTAGCCTCATCCGCGAAAGTAGATATTATATCGAGTGGATTGTACCGCATCTTATTGATGTTGACCAAGCTGCGGAACTAGTAGATATGGGACGTGTTCTTACCCGGTGGTTGTTTGACTGGGAAAAAATCTGGACTGATACAGATTCTCGAAATGAGGTTGCCCAAATTGCCGGCAGTTTGTCAGAACGTATTTTGGAGATGCCAGAATTATCCCAAACGAGTTATAGTTGATGCTTTTATGCGATTATCATTTTTATTTTGAGTTGTGATGCTTGCTTACGCTACTTAAAGCCACAATTTATATCAATTTGGCTTTATGAGAAAGATAATCGCATGAAGAACATTATTATTGATGGGGAAAAGGGTTGTTTTAAGATTAAGTTAGTCAACTACTTTCAACTAAGAACCAAGTCCGACAATAATATTGATGCAGGATACATAGTAAGAGTGGCGATAGATAAATGTGTAATGGCCAAGCTGCCAAGAAGAAGTGCAATGAACGAGAGTTGTTGAATGAAGCGTATTGGAATATCAAGCGACCGAAGTAGCCGTGTGCTGCAACGATGTTGTAGGTTTCTTCTTCTTGTCCGAACTTGTAACCGTAGTTTTGACTTTCGGTTTCGGTTGTTTCACGTATACTAAGGAAGATGTTACTAGTGAACCGTGCAAGCAAAAAGTTTTTGAGCTATCAAAGCAGCGCGTCAAAAGTCAACATACAAAAAAGGTTTTTTAGATGGACAGAATAATTATTTTTTGCTCTAGTTTATTTATAATATGTTCAATCGGTGTTAGTATTCCTAGTGCTATTTTAGTAGTAGAAACTACTAAAACCGACCTTAAAAATGAAAAACTAGGACTAACAATAGATGGGTTAAACCAGCATTTTGGGCGACTTGGACTAGTGGCTTTGATAATAGCGATTGGCTTTGGATCGCTAAATACGGTAATCTTGTTCAAAACTTTGAAAAAATAGGTTTAAACAAAAATACGATTAACTTAAAAACTATTTAACAAGGACGGGTATGCGCTGCCCCAGTCTAAACCAGCACCGATATTTCCACCAACTAGAGCTTCATTCGCAACGGCTTTTTTTAGGTAATTGTCATCGAACAACAAATCCATTGGGTTGGAAACTTTCAACATACTTAGTACTTGAATCGCAAACCAAATATGCTATGTGGGTACGACAATTGTTTGTTCGTACCCATTTTAATGCTTCACTTTTGTTGTCGATTTTTGCGATAAATTCGCGGTTGTATAAAAAATAAAAACATTCCATTTATTTTACTCATCAAAAAAATATTGATAATACCGTTAATAGTTTGATGTATGATATTTTCATATAAATAACTTGGGTGCATGTCAAAAATGACTAATGAAAATATTGACCACGACCGCTTGTTTAAAGAATTAATTACGACATTCTTCATAGAGTTTCTCGATTTATTCCTACCGGAGGTTGCAATTGATATTGACCGTAACTCGATTGAATTTCTACCAGAAACTGTCTTGACAGATGTAACCAAGGGCGAAAAGAAAATTATTGATGTGCTAGCCAAAGTCAAATACAGACAGCAGGATGCTTATTTTTTAATCCACGTTGAAGCGCAATCTTACACCCAACAAGAATTGACCAAACGGATATTCAAGTATTTTGCCCGCTTGCACGAAAAATATGATTTACCAATCTATCCAGTAGTGATATTCTCATTCGATGAACCCAAGCGACCCGAACCAAATAATTATCAAGTCAAGTTCCCTGGTTTGAACGTACTTGATTTTAATTTTGCTACAATTCAATTAAATCAATTGAGTTGGCGCGATTATTTAACGCAACAAAACCCGGTTGCTGCCGCGTTGATGGCAAAGATGAATATCCCAACATTAGAACGTCCCCAGGTGAAAGCAGAGTGTTTGCGGTTGTTGACAACTTTGCGGTTAGACCCCGCACGGATGCAACTGATTTCGGGATTTGTGGGTGTGTACTTGGAACTTAATGCAGCAGAAGAAGAAATTTTTCAAGATACAGTCGATAGAATGGGGTTAAACAATGAGGAGGTATATGTCGAGATGGTAACGAGTTGGGAACAAAAAGGTCGCCAAAAAGCTCGCCAGGAAACACAGGAAGAGATTGCGAAAAATTTACTACGGGAAGGTTTGTCTGTGGAATTAGTTGTAAGGGCGACAGGTTTAACCGATAACAAGGTACGGGAGTTACAAGCACAGGACGGCTCAATCTAGGATTAGCAATGCTCGCTTGTCGAGCAGAATACGATGGTACGCTCCGCACCTACCGAAGCGGATAGCTTGATATTGCTCTTTTTGTGGCGTGGGTGCGATTTGCGCGGGAGCGATTTGCGCGGTTTCACAATCGATGCCTGTGAACACTAAAATGATTTAGGGACTAAAGTTAATACAACTAATTCTCATCAACTACCACAGCGATAAAGTTGATAAGGAATACCGATACGATAATACTGTTTATCATCTCGACTGCAAATAGATTGGGTTTTCAAGATGACTTTTTGGGGAAAATCGCGCTTCCGCAAACCCGAAGCGACAATCCAGAGATTTAAACGGGTAGTTTTGGGTGGATTTAGTTGGGAGATATTTTGCAGAACATTAGAAAAATTGGGCTTTTTATTAAAAAAAGCGAATTCAGGCACAGGTAAATTTAAAGTCGTTTTTTCCCTGGTTTGATTTAGCTTAAGCAGATGCTCAAAAGCCAATGCAAAACTCAAACCCAATGCAACATCTTGGTAATCGCTGTATCCCACCACAACTATAGTGGGAGTTAAAGGTTCTTGATTGAAATTTTTGGCAACTAATTCAGGTTGAAACGGCTTTTGGAAAACCAAATTACAAAGTAGAAATATACAGCTAATAGTCCCGATGAGGAGAGTAATTGAGAGAGGGGAAGGAGAATAGAAGGTGGAGGGAATAGGAAAGATAGAGGAAGTGTTTTGTCCCTTTACTACAAATTGTCTG
>JANNFJ010000293.1:0-3152 GCA_031379725.1 Calothrix sp. OTE_75_metabat_31 | reverse complement strand
GTTTATGCTGAAACACCTTTTATGCAACAAGTGCATCTAGGAAAATATGATTTTACCCGCTTTACACATCTAGGACATCGACGATTATTTCGCAAGTTTACAGAAGTATCTAGCGGTGCAGTTTGTGGAACGGGAATGGCTTTAGCTTGGTCTTATCAATACTTCCTGTTAAGTCTTTTTCAAAAAGAAGCTATCAGAAAAATCGTCAAAATATTTGCACGTGTAACATCTTTCTGGTTGCCCTATTTAGATTATTTAATTATTAATAAGCCTGGGGTCTATGATGCTGCATCCGGATATTATTTTATGGGGAAGAAAAGTGATGTCGAACTTGGCGATCGCGAATTAATTAAACAGTATCGAGGTACGCAATTTGCATCTTTTTAAATTTATCATAATTCTAACTTAAATACAGAGGAAATAACCACAGAGAACGCAGAGGACACAGAGGAATTAATCTGAGCTATTAAAAAATAAAGCTGTATTCCTATCTAAATTACAAAAGCATGAAAAACATCATTTCCTATTTACTTCAAGACTGGAACGAGAACAAAGAAAGTAGTAGTAAATCACGCTTAATACTCATCCTTTTTCGCTCCGCGCAAATAATTGGTAATCTTCCTACACCCTTACGTTTATTTTCTAAAATCTATTGCAACTTCTACATCTTAATTGTCGAATGGATATTAGGAGTTGAATTACCTTGGAATACCCAAGTTGCTGCAAACCTAAAACTACTACATGGAGTTGGTTTAGTTGTCAATAGCCAAACTAAAATAGGTGCTAACTGTACGCTTAGACATTCTACAACAATCGGCAATAAAAAACTTCGTGACGGTTCTTATAGTAACTGTCCGCAAATTGGTAATAATGTCGATATTGGTTCTAATGTTGTAATTATCGGCTCAATTTTCATTGGTGACAATGTAGTTATTGGTGCAGGTTCAGTTGTTGTCAAAGATGTTCCTGATTGTGCAGTTGTTGCCGGAAATCCAGCTAAAGTTATCCGCATTCATAGTATTCCTAAGTTATCGGAAGACGACAAATTAGATATTGTTGCAATTGCATCTTTGTCTACTAGTGTCGCTATCAAAAAGTAAAATAATTTCTGCAAAAATTGTATTTATAATGTTAGCAGATTTTAAAAAAGCTAAAAGATCATTTTAAATCAAATAGAATAACATATTTACCGGCTTGACTTGCTCATGATAATTTGATAATAATCGGAGGAAAAAATGATTTTTAAACAAATAAATCATGACCATGTTTAATTTTATATATACTTTTTATTATCTTTAATAACTCTTCAAATGTACTTTTTAAATTATCGAATTTGTCTTTATATAATCGAACTGAAAGTCGATTTTTTGGGATAACTACAAGTGGTAAACTTATCTATTGCTAACAATAAAATAATTACACAAAATATTGCTCAAAGTTGTAAACTCAATATACCAAAAATAACTGTTATTACTACTTGCTATAACCATGCTCCATATATTGAGGCAACATTGCAAAGTGTAATTAATCAAAAATACCCAAATCTTGAATATATTGTTATCGATGGAGGCTCAACTGATGGTAGTCAAGAAATTATCAAGCGGTATCGCCATTACTTAACGGATTTTTTGATTGAACCGAATACCTTACAAATCCATAAACTCATTAAAGGATTCGCTTGTGCAACAGGTGACATTCTCTGTATGTTAAATTCTGATGATATATTTGAGCCGCAAGTACTAGCAGAAGTCGCACAATTTTTCTTGAATAACCCCCAATCACGGGTAGTTTATGGAGATTATTCGTGGATTGATACTGAAGGCAATTTAATGAGTCGTAGAAAAGAAATCGGTTTTAACCGTTTTCTCTTCATGTATGATGTTAATTATATTCCTCAACCATCTACTTTTTGGCGACGCGATTTATATGAAGAAATAGGTGGTTTAACTTTAGATTTTGATGTTGCAACTGATTTCGATTTATGGATAAAATTTGCTGATGTTACACCAATTTATCATGTACGTCGCTTCTGGTCTAAATATCGTATTCACCCCAAACAAAAATCATTGAATAGTAATGAAAAATTGTCGTGGGAAATTAATGCAATCAGAAAAAGATACAAACCAAATGAAGCAAAGTGGTCGATAATTCTGAAAAGTAAGTTAGCAAAATTTATGCGGATTACTGGTAAATTATTGACTGGATGCTATTGGTAGGTTAGGCATCCTGCCTGACCGTTAATATTACACACAGGATGCCTATCTTACATACATACAGGCAAGATGCCTATTCTACGAGTCTTTTTACCCTCGCTTTAGATGTTACTCAATAAACTCAAAAAATTATCTTCAGACCAATTTCTTAGTAATGTTGGTTGGTTAGGAATCGCAGAACTTGCCAATCGGGTTGTGAGATTAGCAACTACCGTCGTTTTAGCTCGTACCTTTACTGCTTATGATTATGGTGTAGCTTCGATTATTTTTACGATTGTTGATTTTGGTTATGTTTTAACCATTAATCCTGGTTTCGGTGCCAAAATTATCCAAGCTGATATTGATGACTTAAAAACTATTTCTAATACCACATACTGGTTAAACTGGCTAGTATGTATTGGTTTATTTATTATTCAATGTATAGCAGCATTTCCAATTGCTAAATACTATCAAAACGACCAGTTAATTCTACAAATATGTGTAATTGCCACAGTTTATTTAATTATTCCTATATATACAATCCAAGCAACATTAATCCAGCGAGAAAATCGGTTAAAAATAACTGCGATCGCAACTGCAATCCAATTAATTTTCGGTAACATTCTCACCATCATTTTTGCTGCCACAGGTATGAAATCATGGGCTGTGGTTTTACCAATTATATTGACGATGCCGATAAGTGCTGTCATCAATTGGATGAATCATCCTTGGCGACCTCCGAGTTTTTTCACAATTAAAAATTGGCGCGAAATAACTAGTTTCGGCATGAAGTTACTCGGTGTTAATGCACTTAACCGAGTGCGAATGAATTTAGATTATTTATTAGTCGGATACTTTTTTGGTATCGAAGCACTGGGCTTATATTTCTTTGCTTTCAACGCGGGATTAGGTATTAGTCAAAGCATTATTAACGCTTTCACATCGGCATTATATCCGCAT
>JANNFJ010000237.1:0-2965 GCA_031379725.1 Calothrix sp. OTE_75_metabat_31 | reverse complement strand
GGCTCATCGAAAGGGTCTTACCCCCGAATTTGCCAGTGGTATCCGTAAAAGTTGTCGGGGATCTGTTCCTTTCGATCGGGTCAAAATTAATCACACAGACCACTAGATTTATCTTCTGGGAAATTTAATTAATCTGCATTTTCCCCTCACCATAGCTTTCTCCTACCTTTCCCAATGGTCACTTTGTAGTTCAATTGACAAATAAAAAATCCTGTGCCAGACTGTGGCGTAGTTAAAATTACCAGAAAGCATAAACTAAAATATACTGATTCCGCTTTGATGTTTTCTGCTCTTCTATTCCAATTTGTTATTAATATCACATGTATGTAGAAACGCTTGGGTATCGCGTCTCTGCATGGATTGTCTTTTTTATATTTAAATTTCTAGCTCAATTTCTAACCATGCACTAAATTTCCCTATGATTCAGCAGAGTGAAAAATTACCTTTAAACAGCTCCCAAGACCCGTGGGAGTTACGCAGGTTAGGATATATTCTGCGTCGGCACTTGTTACTGTTTGTTGCTGTGAGTTCTGTTATTACCTTGGGTGTTGCTTACAAGGTATGCCAGCAAAAGCCCATATATAGGAATCAGTTTCAGCTATTTCTTGACACATCAACGGGTGAGGAGTTTAATCCCCTCACGGAGAATGTCGTCAGACCTCCGTCGTTTATACCACCACAGTTTCGGGATTTTAAGACCGATATGGAGGTGCTTGGGAGTTATAAAGTGATTTCTCCTCTGCTGAACGAAATTCAGAGTCGATATCCAGATTTAGACTATGACAAGCTGGTTAATAAGCTGAAGCTGAAGAATAAACCAGACACAGCAATTATAGAAGTAAGCTATCAAGATGCCGACCGAGAGCAAGTCAAATTCGTTTTAGAAAAAATAGCTCAAGGTTATAGTGATTATGCGTTAGATAAATTAAAAAAGAGTACAGGTCAAGCTTATAAATTAGTTGATGATAAATTGCCCCAGTTGAAAAACCGTGTAAACCAACTCCAAGGAGAGTTGCAGGTGTTTCGACGTAGATATAATCTTGTAGACCCAGAACAGCAAAGTAAAGTTTTAACAGAGCGTTTAGGAGATATCAGTAAGCAAAAGCAAGAAGCTCAGGCTTTGTTTGGTGAGACTGTATCTACATTTAACAGCTTGCAACAAGAATCCGGTATAGATATCAAGCAAGCACAGGTACTTTCATCTTTAAGCGAAGCACCTCGCTATTTAGCATTACAACAAGAGTTACAAAAACTCGATACTCAACTTGCTACTGATTTAACTCGATTAACCGATGGACATCCTGCTATTATCAACTTGCGAGAAAAAAGACAGCGTTTATTATCGCTAATTCAGCAAGAAGCGATCGCAATTTTGGGGATTGATACGGTAGCTACACTCCAAACACTTCCAACTGTCTCGGATAAAAAAGCAGCTCGTTCGGAATTATCGCAAAAGTTGATTGAAACAGCGAGTCAATTGCAGGGTATGCAATCTCGACTGCGATCGCTAAGTGTAGCAGAAAATGGAGCTATTCAAAATCTCCAGCAGTTTGCCGGAATTGCTCGCAAGTATACTGATTTGCATCGGAACTTGGAGGTTGCCAACCAAAGTCTCAGCCGATTTTTATTATCCAACGAAAACCTGCAAATTGAAGCCGCGAGGAAAGTTTCTCCTTGGCAGGTAATTTCTAAGATTGAAGCACCACTACAACCAATATCACCAAGTATACCTAGAGATTTCATTTTAGGTGGTTTTGCTGGTTTACTTGCTGGAGTTGGGGCTGTGATTATTGCTGAAAAACTTAATAATAAGTATCATTCACCAGAAGAACTACAAGAAGATATTAAACAAACTTTTTTGGGGACAATTCCTTTTCAGAAGCAACTCAAGACTTCCCCGACTCAGGTTTCTCGCAATGGCACTTTATCAAACTCGGCTTATTGGGAGGCTTATATATCACTACAAGCAAATTTAGATTTTCTTGAACCTGATAAAATCTTAAGGTCAGTGGTTATCAGTTCCGCACTACCAGGGGAAGGTAAATCTACAGTATCTTTGTACTTAGCGAAAGTTTCCGCAGCAATGGGTAAGCGAGTTCTGCTAATCGATGCAGATTTACGTCGTCCTAGTATTCATCGTTATTTAGATGGTGTAACAAATGTTTGGGGTTTATCTAATGCTATCTCTGGTGCAGCAGAAGCGGAACAATTGATTCAAACTTTACCAGAAGAAGAAAATTTATACATACTCACAGCAGGTGAAATGCCTCCTAATCCTGCTCAGTTATTATCTTCGGGCAAGATGAAGGAATTAATGCTACATTTTCAAACTCAGTTTGATTTAGTAATTATAGATACTCCGCCATTGCATGGTTTTACTGATGCAAAATACTTGGTAAATTATGCAGATGGCTTAGTTATGGTGGTAGGGTTAGATCAAACCGAGAAACCTGCTGTTAGGCAAGTTTTGAATGATTTGCATCTATCCCATATTAATTTATTGGGTGTTGTTGCTAATGGTGTTAAAGGATATACATCGAGTTATGCAGGATATTATGGAAACTATTATGGGAAGGGCAAAGATTCTGGTCAGCGTTATCAAATGTTGAAAGTGGGGAACAAGGTAAAGATTAAAGAGGAAAAGGAGATGTAATAATTTTGAATATTACAGATGATTATAGGTTTATAGAGCATATTATATCAGGCAAAAATTAAGAGGGCGCAATGCCTTGCGCCCCTAAATATGTACCTCACCTACTTCTTAACTGCTATGCACCTATGAATGTAGAGACGCGATATATCGCGTCTCCATAATTTAGGATTTTACGTAGGCGAAGCCAGCCCTTTGGGCTTATAATTTAGGACTCATATAAAAATCCGGTTTGATTTTTGTTGGCGCAGCCTGCGCTTTGCCCTTATAAAATTACGTATCTGTAGGGTGCGTTAGCGACAGCGTAACGCACCG
>JANNFJ010000221.1:0-2542 GCA_031379725.1 Calothrix sp. OTE_75_metabat_31 | reverse complement strand
CCACAGAGGACGCAGAGAACACAGAGAAATAGAGGAAGGTGAGGTTTTTGCGTATAGATAAGAAGATGGTGCGTTACGCTTTGGGCTAACGCACCCTACAATTTATCTAGCTAATCTATGCTTTTTAAGCAGGGGCATTTTTCCATAAAACTAGCAGCTTTGTTAGTCGCATCGGGATTCTGAATATGTTCGGGTGTGGGGCAAATTACACCGTTTAATAAATCATTAAAGCCGTAGGGTACAAAAAATTTCCATTCACTTTGTTGATTTATTCGTACTCCTACAGTTGTTGCTGTGTGCAGCCAGTTGCTAATACCATCTTCTGTACTTCTATAGGTTTTACGACCAGAACGCCATCGGGCAAAACTGGCTTGATTCTTAACATCAAAATCATGATTTGGAAATTGATTTATAAGACTTTCTTTGGCTGCTAACTCTTGCTCACGATTGCCATCTATATCAAAGAAGGCAATATCAAAGTCTTTAATAATGAGTTGACATTCATTGCCAAAAATAGCCTTCCAGACGGTATTGCGAACTGCACCACCAGCTAACCACCAATTGGGAAGATTAAGTTGTGAAATAGCGGGTAATACTTGACCAACTGGGGAAGAGGATAATATCCGTTTTAATTCTAGTTCTGGAGTTGAAAAGCTGGTATTCATGATTGACAAAATTTAAAATAACTTATTTTTATTAATCTACTAGTAGTCCATGTCATTAATTCTGATGGGTAGTGCGTAGGCTTGCGCCAGCCCGCAGGGCTTACATCTTGCTCGCGTATTATATTAAAGCGAGCAAGATGCTCGCACTACGAAATTTTTTTTTAACCCATCAAAACTAATGACATGAACCACTACTACATTACTTTCTCAAGCTGCTGGTTTGAGAAAAAAGTAACTAGTCATTGCGACACCAATGCAAATAATAAAACTACGTACCCATGCTGGGTTAACTTGACGCGCTACAAATGCGCTTCCGTAACCGCCAATTAAAGCACCAATTGCCATCAAAATTGCTGGAAACCAGACAACAATACCCGCAATGATGAAATGAAGCAATGCAAACGCATTCAAACAAGTTGCTAACCAGCTTTTGAGTGCATTCATCGCATGAATATTTTTGATACCCATCATCTCGAAAATCGCAAGCATAAGGATACCAGCACCCCCACCAAAGAAACCACCGTATAGTGCTATGGCAAACTGAAAAATTACAACTAACCCCATCGGAATCTCCAACCGACTCAGCACCCAAGTATTAAACTGCTTTCCAAATGCAAACAACAATGTCGCTGTCAGCATCAAGTAAGGAACCAGATTTGCGAAGTCGGATGAGGAAGTACGCAACAGCAACTCCGAACCAATTATTCCACCCAAAGCGCTAATTACAGTCAGCAGCAGTAAGTCCCTCCGTCGAATCGACATCTCTCGACGGTAAGCAAAAGTACTCGCAGCAGTACCCACCCACATCCCTGCTGTATTGGTCGCATTTGCTTGTATAGGTGAAATTCCCACAAACATCAACGCAGGAAATACAATCAACCCACCTCCACCTGCAACCCCATTCATTGCACCACCAACGATAGCTACAACGAACAAAAATAAATTTGATAAAAACGATTCTAATGTAAGCACGATTTTTAGTCCTTATTCGATAATAAGCGGGGGTTAATAAAGGGCGGGGGAAAGAGCGCCCCTACTTAATTCCAACTACTCGAATTCGCTGGTAGTCAGCAGTCCAAATGCCATCTCGATATAATACGGGTTGTAAAATTTGTTCGACTCTATCAAACACATGATTTTGCTGTTCGATTGATTCTGGTAAAAACCGACTTGCAAACATTTTCAGCCAATTTCTTAAACCTGCATCCCCATCTGTGAGTGGCGTGGGACGCTTGAACAATACTGCATAAATGACTTTAAATCCGTGTTTTTCTAAGCGTGTTGCGTAATCCGCGATACTTGGAAAGTACCAAGAATTTCGCATTGATATACCTGTTTCTTGGGTAGCAACGCTTAAAGCTTCTGTAATCGCTGCGACGTTACCTTTTCCACCAAATTCGGCAACAAAGCGTCCTTGAGGTTTGAGTACTTCGTGAATGCGTTGAATTACTGCATCGGCTTCGGGTATCCAATGAAGCGTTGCATTAGAAAATACTGCGTCAAATTGTGTATCGACTTGGAAGGAACGGGCATCGGCAACGGCAAATTCTAAATGCGGGTAGTTTGTTTTTGCTTTTTCGATCATTTTCGGGTCGGCATCAATGCCTATTACTGTTGTTGTGGTGGCTATTTGTGCTGTTAATTGTCCTGTTCCGCAGCCAATGTCTAATATTCGTTCTCCTGGTTGGGGAGATAATATTTTTAACAGGTCTTCGCCGTATTTCCACACAAAGGTGTGTTGACCCTCGTAGAGGGTTGGGTTCCAGTTATTTTTAAGCATAGGTTTAGTTTTTTTACGCAGTTGTATGTAATTAGGTTAGGCAATATGTAGATGCTTGTCCAATATATTTTTTGGGGTGTATTAATATCTGTAGGAT
>JANNFJ010000191.1:0-2246 GCA_031379725.1 Calothrix sp. OTE_75_metabat_31 | reverse complement strand
TTAGAAATGCCCGAACTCATCACCATATAATTAAGAATAGTTTGGTCGGGGGCATTCATATACAATATTTCCGCATCACCTCCCTGCAATTTTGACAGCAGTTGATTACGCTGTTCTGCATTAAAAATACCCTTCTTACTCGCATACATACCCGCACAAAATATCTCTGAATCGACACGCGATTTCGAGAAAATATTGAATAATTGCGGTGCATTTACATTGTAAACATGCGTCGGGTCTTTATATTGAAAATCGTAAGCAACAAAGTCGCTTTTATCTAACTGCTGAAAAATATATTCTAGGGAGTTCAATACCAAAATATCCGCATCAAGATAGATAAACCGATCGAACACACCATCAAATCCGCAAAATCTTCGATGCATTCCCATCCGGTATACACCCGATATACCTTGTTCCTGCCAGATTTTGAAAGCATCCGGGTGTGCCTTCCATACCTGTTCAGAAAAATTTTCCCACAAATTAATAGCATCTGTATCCGCAAATATTTCCACATTCTTGCGGTTTTGGATTTCTTCTCGAACACATTCTAAACGGTCATCATAGGGCAAAATACAAATTGGGTAATTGCCTGCATGAACTTCAAGACTATTAAGCAATGCAACCAACTGGTCGTAAACTACATCATTGGCAAGGATATAAATACCATCAGTCATGAATACCTCCAGAAACTTCAATAAATCGGACAAATAAAACTAAAAAATGTTAATTGACAGAATTTTATAAACGTAGGCTAGGCATCCTGCGTGACCTGCTTGACCGGACAGGCTAGAAGCCTATCCTACGCGATCATAAGCTGCTTATGCTTGGGATACTTGACCGGACAGGCTAGAAGCCTATCAATAGTGATGATAAGCTACTTATGCTTGGCTTAATAGCTTTCATTAATTTATCAAATACTTGTATACTATATTGCACCCATCTTTATATTTATAACCTACATAGTTTGACATTGAGAAGTATTTATACAAATACCTTTTTGTGACTTTATTCATAGCTACACAATCAATTTTTATCGAGTTATACTAATGCAAGTCAGGTATAATTTACTTGCCCTTGATGGCACAATTGCGCGAAGAAAATAATCAGGAAATATACTGATTTTTAGTAAGCATAGTCATAAGCCATGCGAAAAAACCGAAATAGATAACGGTTAAGGAATAATTATTAGTTACTTCAATATCAAAAAATCAATTATGACAATGGATAAAGGCATTTATTTATTAGCAAATGACGTTGTTTACGACCAGCTAGTTGCATTAATCAACAGCATCGAAATGAACTACAGTCCTGATATTCCAATTTGTATTATTCCGTTTAACGACAAATTGGACTTAATTAAGCAAGAAATTACCAAGCGTAAAAATGTCTTTCTATTTGACGACCAAGAATCGATTACCCGTTGGGAAGACTTTGTTGGTCAATTTGATAAACTTTATTTCGACTATCCACATGGAGTGGAAAACAAATATACCGAAATTTTGACAATGCACCGTAAATATTGTGCATTCGACGGCCCCTTCGAGAAGTTTCTCTATTTAGATTTAGATACATTAGTATTTCAGCCGCTTGACCATGTATTTAACAAGCTTGATGAATACGATTTTGTTGTTCATGACTACCAACGTAAAACTTCATTGCGGTTAAACGAAGTTGATTCTTATTTTGAAGTATTTAAGGATGCTTACCCAACTAAAGACGCTTTAGCAAATCGCTTTCATTGCGGAGGCTTTTGGGCATCGAAACGCAAAGCAATCAATGAGAAAGATTTAGAATATTTCTTGGCAGAGTTATCGAATGGGGATATTAAGATTTTTAGAAGTTGGTTAAGCGAACAAACAAAGCTCAATTATATGACGGTGAAGAAAAATCTCAAACTCTATAATTTTACCTTGGATGAAACTTCGGAATATAATACGGGAGTTTGTATCACATCCTCGCATTTTGAAGAAAAAAATCATGTTTTGTATGACAAAGGTAAAAAATTAACTTACCTGCATTACATGGGAATTAAAAATGACCGCTTGCGACGTTTATGCGAGTGGGAAAAGCGAAAATTACCCTTTAAACATAAGTTGGTTTACCTAGCTGATAAATTCTACAAATGGCAAATTAGTAATATTCCCTATCGAGAGATTTTTCTCTATTACCGATTTATTGGGGAATAGTATCGCAGTTTTCATTTTGGTGCGACCGAGTAAGAAGGGCGCAATGCCTTGCGCCCCTAC
>JANNFJ010000140.1:0-12143 GCA_031379725.1 Calothrix sp. OTE_75_metabat_31 | reverse complement strand
TGAATTCGGATAAAAGACAAACGACGCTCTAAGTCTGCTGCCTCCAGAATATAGCGATCGCGCTCTGCGGACAGTAATCTTAGAATTTCAGGGGAATCAGTCATAGTAGTTACCAATTAGTTACTAAATCTCAAAAAAAGGAACAAACAAGTGGAAAGCAAGGAAATTTTCGTTAAAGCTCACGTTCGTGTGATTCGTCAAAAACTATATCGCTTTGTCTGTAAAGAATGCAATTCGGTATCCGAGCGTATTTGTTTTCCATCACAACCACTCTATTGCGAACAATGCCGACCACCAAAACTGAAATCGGAAAAACCCTCATCGGAGGCAGTTGTTAAAGCTAAAACCACCAAAAGAAAGCCTCCAGCAAAACAGCAACCCGCATCTGCAACTAAAACTAGTACAAAAGCGAAAAAAGTCGCTTCTGCCAAATGATATTCAATTTTCGTGCGTCATTACAAATCCTAGAAGACAATCTGCAAAAATTTATACAGATACTGCAATCCTAATTCATTCGCACAACAGATGCGCCAAAAAACCCAGTATTTATAATGCTGGGTTTCCACAAGCAAAACGAATTAACCATGCTGACTTTAGGATTATAGTGGCCCACTTGATTGGATACATGTAGCATTCATTGTAAATTCCCGACTCAATCATTTATTTAGTAATTTTCCCTACTCCCTACGAACTATCCCCGATTGTTTTACCATGAAAGGAGTAACGGTGATATTATTAAGGACTGTTTCGCCCTCAAACACGCACATCTTTAGCCTGCCGATATGTCTGATACCCAGATTGCAGCATCTGTAAACGGAAATCACGCGCTGTCACACTTTAGTAACAGTCAAAATACGATTCGCATTCGAGGTGCGAGGCAGCATAACCTAAAGAACATTGACTTAGAAATCCCCCGCGATCGCTTGATCGTGTTTACGGGTGTATCAGGTTCTGGCAAGTCCTCGCTGGCATTTGATACCATTTTTGCCGAGGGACAGCGACGCTACGTCGAGTCTCTGAGCGCTTACGCAAGGCAATTTCTCGGACAATTAGATAAACCTGATGTCGAAGCGATCGAAGGTTTGAGTCCGGCAATTTCCATCGACCAAAAATCAACATCCCATAACCCCCGTTCCACAGTCGGCACTGTCACCGAGATATACGACTATATGCGGTTATTGTATGGAAGGGCAGGAGAACCCCATTGCCCCATATGCGATCGCAATATAGCTCCCCAAACCATCGATGAAATGGTCGATCGGGTCATGGAACTACCCGACCGTACCAAATTCCAAATTCTTGCACCAGTCGTTCGGGGTAAAAAAGGCACCCACAAAAAACTTTTATCGGGTTTAGCTTCCCAAGGTTTCGTTCGCATCCGCATCGACGGCGAAATCCGCGAACTCTCCGACTCTATCGAACTCGACAAAAATCTTACACACACAATCGAAGTCGTCATCGACCGTTTGGTAAAAAAAGACGGACTCCAAGAGCGTTTGGTCGATTCCCTCTCCACCTGCCTCAAACTCTCCGAAGGCATAGCCGTCATCCTTCATACCCCAACCGAGCAAGAGACCATAAGGGCTTCCAGCGACAATCCGCCAAGAGACGAAGAGACCGTAAGGGCGGGTTCCACCAACCAAACATCCAGCAAACGCAAAAGCTCCATAAACCCGCCCCCCCCCAGCGACAATCCCCCACCCTCCCCAGAACCCGAAGACCAAGAAATGGTCTTCTCCGAAAACTTCGCCTGTCCCGAACACGGCGCAGTCATGGAGGAACTATCACCGCGTCTATTTTCCTTCAACTCCCCCTACGGAGCATGTGCCAACTGCCACGGCATCGGCTTTCTTAAACGATTTTCAAAAGAACTAGTCGTACCCGACCCCGACGCACCAATTTACGCAGCCATAGCCCCCTGGTCAGAAAAAGAAAACTCCTACTACCTCGAACTACTTTACAGCCTCGGACAAGCCCACGGCTTCGAGTTACAAACCCAATGGAGTAAACTGACTCCAGAACAGTGCGAAACCATCCTCAACGGCGAAGAACAGGAAAAAGGTTCCAAAACCCCCTCATTTCGCGGTGTCCTCCCCATATTGCAACGTCAATACGAAGGCGGTACTGAGTTAGTTAAGCAAAAACTCGAACAATATCTCGTAGACCAAGCTTGCCCAGTATGCAAAGGAAAGCGCTTAAAACCCGAAGCTTTATCAGTACGCTTAGGACAATACGGGATTTTAGACTTAACAGGTGTATCAATTCGTGATTGTCGAGAACGAGTTGATGGACTCAAACTAAATCCTCGTCAAGCCCAAATTGCCGACTTAGTACTGCGCGAAGTCAAAGCAAGGTTACAATTTCTCTTAGACGTAGGATTAGATTACCTCACCCTCGACCGCGCAGCCATGACTCTTTCCGGGGGAGAAGCACAGCGCATCCGACTAGCGACACAAATCGGTTCGGGTTTAACAGGCGTGCTATATGTACTGGACGAACCTAGTATCGGGTTACACCAGCGCGATAACGAAAGGTTACTACGTACCCTAACCCGACTCCGGGACTTAGGAAATACCTTAATCGTAGTCGAACACGACGAAGAAACAATTCGCGCTGCCGACTACGTAGTTGATATTGGTCCCGGTGCGGGAATGCATGGTGGTAATATTGTTGCCCAAGGGGATTTACAAGCGTTATTAGATGCCGAAGATTCGCTAACAGGTGCATATTTATCGGGTCGAAGAGTCATTCATACCCCAGCGAAACGCCGCGAAGGAAATGGCTTAAACCTAATGGTTAAGAACGCCTCTCGCAATAACTTACTAAATATTAGTGTCGATATTCCTTTAGGTGAACTTGTCAGCGTCACAGGTGTATCTGGTTCGGGTAAATCAACATTAATTAACGAATTACTTTATCCTGCCCTCCAACACCACATCACCAAAAAAGTACCATTTCCAAAAGATGTTGAAGGCATTCAAGGATTAAGTGCAGTCGATAAAGCAATAGTTATTGACCAATCACCAATTGGTCGCACACCGCGTTCCAATCCTGCCACATATACAGGCGTTTTTGATATAATTCGTGATGTTTTTTCGCAAACCGTTGAAGCCAAAGCACGCGGTTACAAACCCGGACAATTTTCTTTTAATGTTAAGGGTGGACGTTGCGAAGCCTGTAGCGGTCAGGGTGTTAACGTTATTGAAATGAATTTTTTACCCGACGTTTACGTGCAGTGCGAAGTTTGTAAAGGTGCAAGATACAACCGTGAAACATTGCAAGTTAAATATAAAGATAAATCGATTTCTGACGTTCTCAACATGACCGTTGAAGAAAGTTTAGAGTTCTTTCAAAACATTCCTAAAGCTGTTGCCAAATTGCAAACATTACTCGATGTTGGCTTAGGTTACGTCCGACTTGGACAACCTGCCACAACATTATCTGGTGGTGAAGCGCAGCGGGTCAAACTAGCAACCGAATTGTCGCGTCGTGCTACAGGAAAAACTTTGTATTTAATCGACGAACCAACAACAGGATTATCATTCTATGACGTGCATAAATTATTGGATGTATTGCAAAGATTAGTAGATAAAGGTAATTCTGTTTTATTAATCGAACACAATTTAGATGTAATTCGTTGTTCAGACTGGGTAATCGATTTAGGTCCCGAAGGAGGAGATAAAGGAGGAGAAATTATTGCCGTCGGCACACCCGAAGATGTTGCAAAAAATTCCAAGTCGTACACAGGGAAGTATTTGCAGCAAGTTTTAAAGCAATACCCCCCAGTTGCCGCAAATTAATAGACGTAGGGTGCGTTAGCGGAGCGTAACGCACCTTTAATTTTACGACTCCTTGCCAAATATTTAATTTTTAGCAATAAAATATAATTTGGTAGGTTGGGTGTAGCTCTAAGCGAAACCCAACATAATTGTTAGACTACACTAATCTGTAAGCCATTAAGAAAATCCAGAACTGTTTCTAATCCATCAAGTTTCGCTATTTGCCATGCGCTCAAGGGTAGAAGTAAAATTTTCGACTCCTACCATTTTAGAATTATTTCGTGCTTTTTGAGCAGTTTCACCTAAAACTGAGTCTTCCAATTCTTGAATGCGTTCTAACAATTTTTGGTATGTGTCTGCTGACATAATTACGTGAGTTGGTTGGGATTGCTGAGTCAGGAAAACTGGTTCGTCGTTTGCCCTGCTCAAAACCTCGTCATGCTTTGCGATGCCCTTGGCAACCACTTTGTGGTATCGCATCTGCAATACTATAGTTTTGCATACCAGTATTCGTATAAGTTTTTATAAAATTCTAATATTTACTCTATCATATTTTATTGTAGTACTAATGAACAAAATTATTTATACTTTATCTTATCAGTAGGTTCAGGCAAACCGTAAACTTAAAAGCTTTTGTAGAGAACGCCACATGTAACGTCTCTACAGGTTTGAACTTTTCTATCTTTAGTAGTATTCAGGTTGGTATAAATACTGTAAGAATAGGGAAAATTATAAACTTGGAATCAGCCGCCTTAATTATCCTTGACCGACTGGTATTCTGGTCGGCATAACCTAAAAATTCTTACTTATTACCTTTTGTATTTTTGGGAAATATAATTCTCATATTCCGAAAGTAGTCCCGATAGTAAACTCCTAGTATCATTAGCATTTTTAACGCTAACTATAACAGTCGAAAAATCTTCAATCTCCAGGTCTTCACAAACCTTCGCTACTTTATTACTCATATCTTCATAAAGCTTTTTAGCATAGTCTTGGGCGCTATATTCCCCTAACGAAATACAACCCCTGGTTGCTAGTTCTTCAAGCAAATTAATCTTATTAACGATAAGTCTGACACTTTTCAATCTAGAACCATAAGCAGTCCGGAAAAATATAGGTAAAGCTGCGTCACCAATATAACTATAATTTTCTTGCACTCGTGCTTGAAGTTTCTCTAATGTATTGGTTTTTAAAAACTCCAATAAAGTTTCATTATTTAATATTTCATCATCTACAACCCCTCTAGGAAAAAGGTCGGCAATCAACACAATTGCATTAATTTCCTTTTCTTTTTGACCAAAAAAATCACTTTGAGCATCATTAGCAATATCATGGACAATTTGGTTCGGGTCTTGACCTCGATAGTCTGCCACTTTTATCTTTACATCGAATTCACCTTGGGACTCTTTTAAAGTTAAAGGCAAAACGTTCTTATAAACTTGAAAAACATCAGTGGATTTTATCTTAGATGTATCATCTAAAGAAAACCCAGTTTTCACAAATGTAGTTTTCCCAACCCCTGACCTTCCAACTAGGAAAATCTTATAAGTTTTGTCTTCTAATTTGACAATCTCCTCTAAAGTCTGCCTATTTTTAGTAATCGAATAGATTCCAATCAATCCAATTAATATTACAGGTATGAGAATTACTTCCGAATTCTCAAGACTTCTATGAGTCAGATATAAATAAATCAGACCAATAAAAGTCACGAAAAAAAATCCTGTAGACAGTACTCGTTTTACTTTGTTGCTCATATATTCCTAAAAAGTGTAAGTAAAATACCAATACTCTGTTTTTTAATATCAGGGATAAAACAGAAACGCTGGCATTGCTAATAACAAAATTTAGTTTTTACTTTAACAAGATTATTTAGGAATATATGTTTGATGTTATACCTCTAATCACAAAGTAATACAGTCTTGTTACTATACGCTTTTAGATGATAATAGAGATAGGCAATAGTTAGCAGGAATAAAAAATGCCTCTTTATGCTTATCCAATAATCGAAACCGCAGAGATTGAAACAACTTTTCTACAACTTACCGAACAATGGCAGCGTGAAACAGGGATGCTTTCTGTTGTGTCGAAAATATCAATACATCCTGCTTACCAAAGAATAATAGGAATGGGACAACCTGTTGTACCCTTGATTATGCGTGAACTTGAACGAGAACCAGACCATTGGTTTTGGGCTTTAAACGCTATTACAGGTGTTAACCCTGTCAAACCAGAACAGCGCGGAAAACTTCAAGAAATGACACAAGCTTGGATACAATGGGGTCAAGAAAATGGATACAGATGGTAAACTAGAAAGCTATAAAGAGAACAAATTTCCTAACTTATCCAAAACTCAATATTCTATAACCAGTAAGCAAACAGTATGATATAATTGTTTCGCTTGGGCTGCGAGTAAAAACGATCGCTGGTGGAGTCCAATAGATCCAGATAATATGTATTATTGGGTTGAAGGTGTAACAGATGAATTAACCATGTCAGCTTTCATTGAAGCATATCAAACTCTTGGTTATGAGCTTTGTGATAATTATCAGCTTGAATCAGGATTTGAAAAGATAGCTATATATGCTATTGACGATGGAGAACCAATCCACGCAGCCAGACAATTACCAACTGGTAAATGGACAAGTAAGCTTGGACGTTGGGAAGATATTAGACATCTCCAAAAATGAAATAAGGGCGCAATGCCTTGCGCCCCTACTAAAGCTTTCGGACAACGCATAATTAATTTCTACTAGATGTCTATTGAACATGAACTTAAGACTTTAAGTGGTGAAATGTATGGTTCCGTACAACAAGCTTTGAAAAGAAAAATATTAGTGCAATAAGACTACTGGATGATTCCAGACTAATCCCAATTACCAATTATTTATTACTCATCTTTTTAACTCCTGTGGAAGAGATGTAGAGAAGTTATATGTAACCTCTCTACATCTTTCTTTTGCTGGTAATACATTACTTAATGGACGCTAGCTAGTCTAATTTATTTACCCTTTCGATGTCGGTTTAAGCAACAACCATGCGGCAAAAAAAGTACCGGCTGTAAACAACTGTATCAAATCCAATGCAGACAAATACCCATCCGAAAATGATGCAATACTTCTATCGGTAATACCAAATAGCCAAGACGAAACTCCGAACAGCCAAATACCATTCTTGAAACTTCCTAGAAATTCTTTCGAGTCCGTCACTTGTTCGTTGTTCATGATTTCCTGTTTTGTTGGTGATGGAGTTAACATTCAGCCCTAATGAGTAAAAATACTTGCGTAATCTTTATCTATAAATTTATTGCCATTTATATACTTATATTAATAAATATTTTGGCAACTTGACAAAAGAGCCTGAAGATAAGTCTAACTTGATTCTGTCTCTACCTTCAGATATGTAGTTAGGCAGCCAGATATATCTGAAACAGCTACTTAGCTTTGATAGTAAGCATTTAAACCGTTTTCAATCCTGGGGATTTTAGTGCAAGGGGGTAATTTGCTATTCATGCCATAGATGCTTTTGTGATGCCATTGTAGGCAGCGATTTTTCATATTGGTGTTACAAGAATCACATTTCGTGTAACAAATCTTCATCTTTGGACATAAATATTTCTGATGCCCTGTTTATGCCTTTAGATACTCATCTAAAGCTTGCAGAACTTGTTAAATAAAATATAGGCAAAATTTAACCAAAAAGCTTATGACTGCAATCCAAACCAAGAGTTTACCAAATGCAAAGGTGAAGCGTAAGGATGTTACGCCACAATTGGGATTGGTTTGCATTACCTTCTCAAAAGATGTGCGTTTCAAGACAATTACACGCACGCGATACTTAGCTTTGACAGAAAATCTCAAAAAACGTACCCTCGAAGAACTGTACCGTGAAAATCTCCGACGATTGCATATTGCGCTCGAATATTGTCACAAACGCTCGATTCGGCTTTACCGCATGTCTTCGGGTTTATTCCCTTTGAGCGATTGGGAAGATAATATTGGTGCAAGTATTATCGAAGAAATGAGCGCAGATTTAGCGCGAATCGGGCAAAAAGCGACAAAATTAGGTGTGAGAGTTGTGTTGCATCCCGACCAATATGTAGTTTTGAGTTCGGATTCACCGCAAATAGTTGAATCGAGTATCAAGGTACTGGCAGCACATGCACGAATATTTGATTTGATGGGTTTACCGCAGTCTTCTTGGGCATTGATGAATATTCACGGTGGCAAATCGCAGCGTGCAGATAATTTAGTTAAGGTGGTATTACAATTACCAGAGAATATCAAGAGTCGCTTGACTTTTGAGAATGACGAGTATGCTTACAGTGCTGGGGAAATTTTAGATGTTTGTCACCATACTGGCATACCTCTTGTATTCGACGCACACCATCATGTTTGTCATGAAAATTTAGAATCTTATGATGATGCCACTGTTGTAGAAATGGTACAAGCAGCACGGGAAACATGGGATAATCCCGATTGGCAATTAGTACATATCTCTAACGGCGAAGAAAGTTTCAACGACCGAAAGCATAGCGATCTGATTACTTCCATGCCTGAAGTTTACCGTGAAGTTCCTTGGATTGAAGTTGAAGCCAAGCGCAAAGAAGAAGCGATTGAGCATTTGCGTGATTGGTGGAGTCAAGAGTGATAAAAAATTCTAATCTTTCGTTAGATTTCTCTGTGTACTCTGTGTCTCTGTGGTAATTACTTTTACTCGTTATTAATTTAGTGAAGTACTATTAGTTAATATAAATGACAGGCAAGATGCCTATTTTACGATCATGCGATATGGCGCGGTCGCAATTAATTTTTTAGGCTCTATTAATTGTAAGATATAACATTGAGTCAAAAATACATGTCTCAAAGCAGCTTGCACAGCAAATAATCATTGATACCCAATGGCGATCGCAATCGATTTTGGCACTAGTAACACCGTCATCGCTCGCTGGAATCCTGTTACCCAGCAGCCAGAAACTTTAAGCATACCAGGTTTATCGATTCAACAAGCTTTGAATCCGCCCTTAATACCAAGTTTGGTATATGTAGAAAACGCTGCAAAAAATCAGGTATTGGTTGGGCAACAAGTGCGGTCAAGCGGTCTTGACATCTCCAACGAACCGCGCTTTTTTCGTGGCTTCAAACGCGGTATCGGTGCCAACATTCAAGGCTTTTTGCCAGAAATCGACGGGCAGGTTGTGACGTTTGAACAGGTGGGACAATGGTTTTTGACGCAGGTAATTACCCAACTAAGTGCAACAAATCCAGAGGTTGCCGATTCATTAGTATTGACAGTTCCTGTCGATAGCTTTGAGACCTATCGGCATTGGTTGGGTACTGTTTGCAATGATTTGGCAGTGCGGGAAGTGCGAATGCTCGACGAACCCACGGCTGCAGCTTTAGGTTATGGTATTAGCGACCAAGAAATTTTACTAGTAATTGATTTTGGTGGTGGGACGCTGGATTTATCGTTGGTCAGATTAGATAAAAGCATTCAGCAAGCAAGTAAGAAACCATTAGGCTTTTTGCTAAAATTTGGTAATAAGTCGCTTGCGGAAGAATCGAAGCAAAAGGTAAAAACAGCGCGGGTTTTGGCTAAAGCTGGGCAAAATTTAGGTGGTACAGATATCGATAATTGGATTGTTGATTACTTTGCCAAGACGCAAGGTTTAACTGCGAGTCCATTAACAACACGTTTGGCTGAAAGAGTCAAAATTCAACTTTCAACCCAAACCCAAGCCAATGAAGTCTATTTCAACGATGAAACATTTGAAAGTTACGACCTCGACCTCGACCGCGATATATTTGAATCTATCCTCAAAAATAATTCATTTTTTGAACGGCTTGACGACTGCATGGGGAGTTTGTTGCAGCAATCACGTCGTCAGGGAATCGAGATAGAGGATATTAGTGCAGTATTGCTGGTGGGTGGAACTTCGCAGCTTCCATCCGTGCAAACATGGGTGCGAAATTATTTTGATGCTGAAAAAATTAAATGCGATCGCCCTTTTGAAGCCATTGCTCAAGGTGCATTACAATTAACCCAGGGTTTGGAAATTAAGGATTTTTTGTACCACAGCTACGGCGTGCGCTACTGGGACAAACGTCACAATCGTCATAGCTGGCATCCGATTGTCAAATCCGGGCAACCTTACCCAATGATTCAGCCAGCAGAGTTAGTTTTGGGTGCATCGATGGAAAATCAGCCTAGTATTGAATTAATTATGGCTGAATTGGGGGCAGATACTGGGGGAACCGAAGTATATTTTGATGGGGATAGGTTGATTACCCGTCAAGTTGATACGGGTGTAACTACCGTAAAACCACTTAATGATAAAGATGGGGCGCGAAGTATTGCGACTTTAATGCCCCCAGGATTTCCGGGAAGCGATCGCATTAAAATTATGTTCAGCGTTGATGAACAGCGGTTTTTGCGAATAACGGTTGAGGATTTGTTGACTAGCGAAACCTTGCTTGAGAATCAGTTAGTTGCACAGTTAAGTTGAGGGTTCCCTGAGAGTATTTCAATTAATGAGGAGTCTCGCCTGTCTTACAAATACCATAGGACAGGCAAGATGCCTATCCTACGTTACAATTACCGTTGGACAATGACAGGCGTGCCTACTGATGCCCAACTATACAACCATTTAGCGTGATTGGGTGCGACGTTAACACAACCGCGACTTACAGGAGTACCAAAACTACGATGCCAGTATGCACCATGAATGCCATAACCACCGCTGTAGTACATAACGTGGGGGACATTAGGTGTATCGTAGCCATCACCGCGCATCCGAGTTTTCAACAGCTTTGTTTGGATATTAAATATACCTGCAAGTGTGGGGGTCTTTTTTTTGCCAGTGGAAACCTTAACTGCATAGACTGGATTACTGCCTTCCCAAGCAACTAGTTTTTGATTGGAAATATTGACTTGAATCCAACGACGACCGGATTGTTTTAAAGATTGGATTTGTTGGCTAATTCGCTGACTGCGTGATTGTGCCAAAACTTCGCTGGAACTAGCATTTAACGTACCCAAGGTTAATGCTGCACCAAGAATAAGTACTTTGAGTGGACGCACCAAGTTTAGAGGAATCAATTTTTTCATAACAAAGATAAACTACAAATCAGAGATTTTTAGCCCAGTTTGAGTGTATTAATATAGTATGTAAGGCGTTCGCATCTCTATACTAAGATAGTCTAGTCTCATTTGTAACTACTTAGAAGGCTAGGATAATTAAAGTTAACAAAACTAGAATTAGTTAAGTAATTTAACGTAGGGGTTTGAAGAG
Source organism: Calothrix sp. OTE_75_metabat_31 (assembly GCA_031379725.1). Taxonomy (GTDB): domain Bacteria; phylum Cyanobacteriota; class Cyanobacteriia; order Cyanobacteriales; family Nostocaceae; genus JANNFJ01. Next base: position 1,076 of record JANNFJ010000140.1, on the reverse strand, counting down.
AGTAGTTTGCGATCGCATTGGTGTTTAAACCGTAAATGTCCCCGAAATGCTTATAGAGACGTTACATGTAACGTCTCTACAATTAGCATTCTAAAATCATGAATATTCTAAAACGCTCCGTACTTGGTTTGATTATTTTCCAGCTAAAACTTCTTTAAGCTGTTTACTAGCTTTCTCGATAGAGTCAATGCTGCCTGCATTCACAAGTCCATAGTAATCGAAAGCATAGACTTGATTATTTTTGACAGCTTGCAGTTGATTCCAAAAAGGTTCTTTTTTAAACTCATCTAACATTTTCGGTTGCGAACTTCCTTGAGGAGGATTGACAATAATCAAAATTTGTGGATTTGCTTCTAAAACTTTTTCAGCAGAAAGAGTGACATAACCACCGATTGGACTTTTTCCTTGTAAGTCAGCAGCGATGTTTTTCGCAGGAAATTTTGTTAGTAAATTACCAGCCCAACTGGATTTATTAGGTGATAAAATTGGTTGACGGCTCACTAATACCAAAGTACTTTTACATTTCCCATCTTGGCAATTTGTATCATTACCCAAAAAAGTCTGATAGCGGTTTAATAGTGGTTGCGAATCTGCACCGATTATTTGAGCAAGATTTTTGGTTAATATTTCTAAAGATTCCCAGCTATCAACTTTAGTTAATAAAGTCTTAATACCTAACTGTTTGAGTTTTTCGGTAGTTTGGTTAGAAAAACCTTCGGCACCAATAACTAAATCTGGTTTTAAAGCCAAAATCTTTTCTAAATTTGGTGATGTTCTTTCCTCACTGACGCGGGTAATATCTTTAAATTTAGGGTCTTGGTTCAGCAATCTACTACCTGTAATCCCCACAAGTTTAGCGTAATCGAGTTGATGGATAATATCAGCAGACAGAGATGTTAATGCGACGATTCTTTTTGCTGATTCTTGGGATTGCGGCAAAGATTTAGCTGTGGTTGTTGGAACTGATATTTGGGTTTCTGTTGATTGGGGAGTATTTGTAGTTGTACAAGCAAATAAAATCAAGCTTAAGAAAATTCCGACGCTGGATGAGAACCAAGAATATCGCATAATAATTG
>JANNFJ010000158.1:0-2165 GCA_031379725.1 Calothrix sp. OTE_75_metabat_31 | reverse complement strand
AGAGAGACGCGATATATCGCGTCTCTACATTATTTGTTAGCTTATTCAGATTTTTTGGGATGTTGTATATTGTCCGCAGGCTACGATGGCAAAGCCTAGCTTTGCAGCCTAGATATAGAGACATTTTTGCGAGAAAATACCTTAAAATATCCATTCAAACAATTTCGAGTGAAATTACGAGTAGATAATATAGTATCTGGATGGAATAAAAAAGGAGTCCCCATTTTGTCAATACTGCGGGAGCAAAAATCAGTATAATTTGTTGCATTTTGTGGATAATGCGATCGCGTACAGTGACTTTGGAAGAGCATAGCGCTACAAGACGGCAAAGCGATCGCGTCTACATTACAACTTCTCTATTCCCTACCTGGCAAGGGACGCATACGAATACGATCTTCCTCAACGACACTGAAATTGCCAGTCCAATCACTTCGACTTGCTAATGCAGCAACAACAATTTCAGTAACTCGCGCTGCGGAATTCATTCTCAGGCGAAACAATATAATACCAATGGTTGCAGGCAAACCGACACGAAATGCTAACTCCCCAAAATCTCTATCGAAGGTTAAAAGAATTCTTTCTTCTAATTCGGCCATTTCTAAAACCGTAACATCTAGACTTCCTGGGGCTTCTGTACGTATCCACAGAATATCATGTCCTTGCTGCCGCAGTGCTTCAACTGCTTGGCCTGGAAAATTTTCGTTTGCTAAAAATCGCACGAATCAAGCCGATAATGGGTAAACTTTTTCACTTTTTAGCATAACACTGGCATAGCTTAAACAAGCTTGGATATCTTCAGTTGTTAAACCCGGATAGTTTTTCAAAATTTCTGCTTCATTCCATCCTTCTGCCAGTAAGTCGATAATAAATTCCACTGCTAATCGCGTTCCTTTAATGGTGGGTTTACCAACTAGAATCTCTGGATTGATTACAATTCGCTCTTGCCAACTCATATAATTGCAGGTTTGTTGTGGTTCTTTTTTAAGATTACTATAATTTCAGATTCTCTACTATATGGAAAAGTGCGATACCATTCTCCTGCGGAGACGCTACGCGATGCCCTTGGCAACCATCTTCGATGGTATCGCTTGCTTTCCCGGAAGGGTACGAGGATGGTTGCCAAGGGTATCGTACTCATAACATTTATAAAAAATCTAGACAAAACGTATTGATAATGTAAATACGTCTTGTCTAAAATATTCAAGTATGGATTTTTATGAAGATTGAAGCTTTGAAAAAACGATTAGATCGAAACCGTCCAATGTCCGCTGTAACGATTCGGATTCCTGAAGATGTAATTGAGGATTTAAAACAGATAGCTCCATTACTGGGATTCTCCGGTTATCAACCGTTGATTCGAGCTTATATAGGTCAGGGACTTCGATCTGATTTAGAGCGATTGGAGGGTGATACGGTTTCTGCGCTGGTTGCTAGTCTCAAGCGTCGGGGAGTTAGCGATGAGGTAATTCATGAAGCATTAAATGAGGTTGTTCGCAAATAATTTGTTTTAGCGATCGCGTAGCGTGCCGGAGGCATATCGCGCTACGAGACGGGCAAAGCCCTCCGTATTGTTAATCCCCATAGCTAAATACGATACTCAAAGCCATTATATTATCAGTAGTGCGAGCATCTTGCTCGCGTATTATATTGAAGCGAGCAAGATGTAAGCCCTTTAAACAAGCGTTAAAATCTTGAAGATGCTTCGTACCTCAGCATGACAGAAGATGCTTCGTTCTTCAGCATGACAGAAGATGCTTCGTTCCTCAGCATGACAGAATATGCTTCGTTCCTCAGCATGACAGAAGTCCAGATTTTACCCGTTTCATGACAGAAGTCCAGATTTGACCCTTTTGCAGTATACTAATAAACTACGATTGATTTTTATCTGCTTCCTTTTGTGCTGATTGACTATATTGCTTATACAACTTTGCCCGAATTTGAGCTTCTTGGTAGCGACTGTGGCTAGGTGGAACTTTTGCCATTAAATCTGAGGCTCTTTGCCAGTTAGCAGCCAATTCTAACCATTGGGTAGGTGTTTTCGCTTTTTTGCCAATTACCGCAGCATCGTTGGCAATTCTGACCGATGATGCAAAATAATCTTCAGAAAGTGGAGAATTATCTTGATTTCTCGCTGGAAGTGATTTTTCTCTTTCAGACTGGTTATT
>JANNFJ010000092.1:0-7029 GCA_031379725.1 Calothrix sp. OTE_75_metabat_31 | reverse complement strand
AATAATTTATATGTTTGATTTTATACTTAGTAATGAGCTTAGATTGATTATTTATCTCAAGTACCTTTTTTGCGATCGCTCGAATGGCGCGGATGCAGCTACGCTGCATCCTGCTTAATTTTAAGATGCGTTTGCCCTGGGTTAAGCCGCGCTCCATCCAACCTACGAATTTTTTTTCCTTGCTGTAAGTTTGTAGCAGTATTTTACCGCAGCAAAAACCGTAATAAATACTATGGCTTACCTACTATAGTAAACGCAGCCCAATATTCAGGTTCTGGATATTTTTTCATTGTTTTTAACATTGCTTGACGCAATGCAGTCGCTTTATCAGGTGCAGTTTGTTTCTGCGTGTAAAATTCTTTCATAAGAGCGGCTGTTGATTCGTCAGAAACAGCCCATAGTGAGATAACTACACTTGGTACACCTGCTGCCATAAAAGCACGGGATAATCCAATCACTCCATCTCCTGTGATTTGTCCTCTACCTGTATCGCAAGCACTTAAAACGGCAATATCGGCTTTAAGCTTGAGGTCGAGAATTTCTAAAGCAGTTAAAATTCCATTATTGTTTGCTCCCGCTACAAATGCTAAAGCGCTTTGTAAACCTTGTTTTTCGTCGAATAACCCGTGGGTTGCGAGGTGGATAATATTAGCCTGGGGCATTTTTTCTAGAACTGTTGCTTCTGTAGCTTTTGCTTTGATTAGAGCTTCGACATTCAATAATTTTGCGATCGCTAATGCTTCGGTTTCTGCTCCTGGTAGCGAACTAAGTTCCTGCGGCATGGGAAAAGGGTTGCCAATCACTAGTGGTTGCTGGGAAGTGGTGGAATTTGGCGATTTACTTGTAAGGGATAATACTTGAATCGAGGGTGCGATGGAAATTGTATATTTTTCAATTAAGTATTTACCTTGACTATCTTGTAATGCGGCAAAGGGTACGAGAAACAATGAACCTTGAGGAACAAAGATAACCTTTGCATTTGCTTGTTTTGGTAAAAAATCAGCAATGGGTTGAATTAGGAGTTGATAGCTGCTTTTGGCATATAGTGGGTCATTAGGGGATGAGCTTCTCTTGAGAATACTGTTGCGTGTTCGCTGAACTAGGTTAGTAATACCTCGGTTTTGGGTGGCTGTTTCCACGGTAACCGTATCTAGTTTTCCAGCTTTAATATTTTGACTTTTAAATTTGATGTCTCCTTGGGGATTGACTACCCAAGTGAATAATTCGTTTTCTCGTTGTTTTGCATCTTGAATTATTGAATAGGTTACTAATGTCGCATTGAGATTTTTGGCTACAGCTTTGATTTCCTGCAAAGAGGGAGGTTTCGGATTGATAGCAGATTGGTTCGATGCTGATAGACGAATCGCTAATTGCTCTGCGAATGCTCTTGCTCTACCTCTTTCGGCAATATCGAGAGCGGCAGTTGTGTCGCCCTTCATAACTAAGGCTTTTTGCAATATACTGTAGCCATAGGATTGAGTCTCAAACAAAGAGACTTTCTGATCGTCGCGCAATCCTGGACGTAATGACTCAAATATAGTAATACCCTGTTGCAAAGACGCGATCGCTTGCGGTATTTTTTGCGTTTCCAGGAAAGTTTCCCCTAATGCATTGAGTGCTTTGACCTCATTTAAGCGATCGCTATTCTTTCGTGCCCAAGCTAGTGCTTGTTCATAATATTCTACTGCTTGAGTATATTGTTTTAATTCTTTGTAGTAAAAACCTAAGTTAATCAAACTTTCAACAGTAGAAATGCCCCCACCTTGGGCAATACTGAAAGCTTGCTGTAAATTAGCCAGAGCTTTATCTTTCTGACCCATCTGGGTATAAAGTAATCCTAAGTTATTTAAAACCCGTATCTGTAAACCTTTGGCATTTAAAGCATTTGCTTGCTGTAATGCCGATTGATACAACTCTAAAGCCGGCTGACGTTTACCCATAACCTGATAAACTCGTGCCAAATTATTTTGAGTTCTGACAACACCCAATCTATAGCCAATTGATTGATTTATCGATAATGCCTGTTGATAATAGTCTAAAGCTTTTTCATACTGTCCTAAATCAAAATGTACATCCCCCAAGGTATTAAAAGCTTGACTCGTATCGTTCCTGTCACCTGCTGTTCGCGTTGCTAGTTGCAGATAATTTTGTGCTTTTTCGTACCACCCTAAGTAATAGTAAGCAATACCTAAACCAATGCGGTTGCGATTTTCGGCTGTAATATCTGCAATGCCACCGCTACCCTGTCGTAAATAGTTAAGTCCATCAAGATATTCTCCTAGTTCCAGAGAAACCAGCCCTTTTACAGTCAATAATCGACTGCGTTGATTTTGTGCATCACCTGGCATCGACTCTACCTGACGCAAAAATTGTCGGGCTTGGATATAATCTTCTTGACGATAATTTAAAAATACCAAGTTAATTAAAACTTCCCTTTGCCCCTGAATATCTCCCATTTGCTTGTATAGCATCAGAGCCTTGTTAAACTCAGTTTGAGCGGGTAAAAACATATTATTACCCATCAAGAATAAACCCTGTTTCAGAGCTTTCTGTGCTTGGCTTAAATTTACATTTGCTTGTATATATTGTCCAGATGTAGAGGTTTGAGCGACAGTAGGTAGTCCAGTTAGAAGTAGGAAAAATAGGGCGGGGATAATATTTAATTTATACATCTAATTACTAGTATAAGTTGATACTCAAAGCTCTGATCCAATACGTTTGGTGTTAATAATGAGATCCCCCCAACCCCCCTTTTTAAGGGGGGCTAAAGGCCTTTTAAAGTCCCCCTTTTTAAGGGGATTTAGGGGGATCGATTGCGAAACGCTTAACTGAACTGTATTGGCTCTGGCTCTGGATGGGAACAAGAAAAAATCTCGTAGGATAGGTGTCTCGCCTGTCCTACAATTACCCGGACAGGCGAGACGCCTATCCTACTTGGGAATAGCATTTAATGCCGCTTCAGCATTAATCATTCCTTTGCCAAAGAAAGCTTGTTGTTGATTAACTGATGATTTAATAACACCTTCTTTGATTAATGTCTGATATAGTTCGGTTTCTTCTTTCTTTAACGTTAATGCGTTGTAACTAGCGGTGGATTCTAATAGTTTGATAATGCCGTCACGGTTGAGGGTTTTTTTCGTGTCTTCAGCTTTAATCAAAGCAACTACTCCAGAGACAGCAGGTGCAGAAAAAGACGTACCTTGTACCCACCAATATTTACCACGGGTATCAACTACTGGTGCCCAACGTTTAGTTGCAGGTGCTAAACCTTGCCAGTATGCTTCCATCCAAGTTCCCCCTGTGGTAGGAATTCCGCCAAACCATCCTGGTGATTCAGTGTCTCCTCCTGGTGCTACCACATCTAACCCTTGACCGTAGTTACTGTATCCGGCACGGTTCCCTAGTAAATTGGTCGCACCAACCGATAATACTCCGTCATAGTTAGAGGGGTAAGCAACTTGGGGATAATTACTATTGCCAGAAGAGGCAACAATCACTAAATTCGGATGTTCGCTGAGGATTTGGTTGAATACTTGCTGTTCAGCATCATTAGGCATCATTGCCCCCAAACTTAAATTAATTACATCTGCCCCTCGTGCCGCAGAGTAAGCAACGGCTTCTAAATAGGATTCGGTAAAAATGCTACCATTCAACCCAAACACCCTGACGGGTAAAATTTTGGCGTTGGGTGCAACTCCTGTTAATCCTTCCGGACTGCTGGGTTTAGCGGCAATAACTCCGCTTACCCAAGTGCCGTGATACTCACCACCAATTGTCATCCGTAAATACTCGCGGACTTTTTCGACGGCTTCAGCTTTCGGAATACCGGGGAAATATGCATTAAGTGTTTCGGCTGATATCGAATAACGGGCTAGAAGTTCGTCATCGGATAGTTGGAAGGTGCTTTGAAATTTTCGCTTGAGAATAGTTAGTTCGAGAGGGTTAGCGCGGGTATCGTTGTCGCCGATATCACAGGGATTAGTGTTATTGGGACGGGGTGGTTCAGAAAAATCCCAGCCATGCTTTTCTCCAGGGCACTTATCTGCTGCGGTTACTGTGTATATATTATTTTGCAAATCGGGGTGATTCCACTGAATCAAACTATCGATGACAGCGACAACAACATCTTTCCCTTTGTTTGGACTACGTTTCCATGCTTCGGTAACATGTAAGTCGGTGCGTGTAATATCGCTTTTCTGACTAGCATTGGTAGTTTTGGATTTCAAACAGTTGGGGAGTGCGTCGATAGTTGCCTTTTGTTGCAAGCATTGTTGTAAAGGAGTGCTATCAATATGCCACTGCAAACCCAGGTAGTCTAATGCTGGAGATATTTCTTTGCCTTGCTTGGTTTGGGATTTGAGATTGCCGAATTTACTATCGAGTCGAATTGGTGAGGTGGGAATTGACTGGATAAAATTAGGGGTGGCAGAACTCACACCTTTAATTTGGTTGAGTTGGTTGGAAACGTTAAGTACCTGAGTGCCTGTAGCGCTAGTTGATTGAACAATATAAAAATTTTTCGCATATCGCAGGGCGCGAACTAATTTTAGATTATTTTTTTGCAGAATTGCTTGGCGATCGCTTTCGGAAATTCCTGCTTCAAATCGCACGATAATTTCTTGCGGTAAAACGATGGTTTCTTGAGTATTTGTACGAGTTAGTACGGGTAAAGTGGTTTGTACGTAGGGTTGTTTTTGAATATTTGCTTGGATAGCTGCACTATTTGCACCTTGAGGTATTTTAACCAAAGCATAATTTGACCCCAATGGACTGACCTGGGGTTTCCCTCCTCCCCCCCGAACCAGATTTTTCTGTAAATCTTCTTCAAGTTGCAATGCCAGAGGAGAACTATTACCCCGCGTTGTTACTTGCTTAAAGGCAACTGCGATCGCATCCTGACGTTGCTGCAATGGAATCTTTTGACCTTTGAAGGTATAAAATAGTTCTTGATTTTGCGAGGGTTGCGTTTGAGCGAACGCAGGTACAACTATTGCTAACGGTGTTAAACTTGTTAGAAACAACAGGCTGCTTTTAGCAAGAAAGGCTTTGATTAAACTGGATTTAGTCATAAATGCGGAAATATTTTTTTATTCTCATTCCTAGATAACATCTCTTGACGAAGATGTACTATCGGAAGTTACTGACATCCAGGTAAGGAAACACAATCTTCATATATTCATAAATATCTCTATAATTTAATAGTGAGTTGCCCAGAACCCTTGTAAAGAGCCAAAATTACCTACGGTTACTCATTAAAAATGTGTCTCTACATTTTTTGCTGATGTCTATAATCTTTTTAAACAGCAGTTTTCCTGAATGTGCGACACGTTAATAAGGGCACAAGAGGACATGAAAAATTGACCCGGCAGAAGCAGGGAAGAACCGAGTTCAGAATTTAAATTTGGTTAGCACGTGCGGTAAATCCGAATTAATTCTTACAAATTAATTATGTATTTACTTGTAAACATTTAATAAGTCTTGTAAATCTTCCTTACAATTTAGCTGATTAGCAAGAGCAATAGCCCGCTCCCATATCTTTTCATTAAACTCATTTTGCAAGAATTTTTTCGCAATTATAAATGCACTTTTAAAATCTTTGCTAGCTTCAAGCTCTTTTATTGCGTTCAAAGTTATCTCTCCCCATAAACAATTACATCCTGTAATTATCTGTACTTGTGAATGCTGGTTCTGTTTTTCCGGTAGCACAGATGGAAATTTTTCTGAATCATCTACTGAACAGCAAACTTCCGTATCTTCGCGTATTGGCTCAAGTGCTGCACATGCTTCTTCTAATGTCATAGCCAGTTTGGCAGTTACAACTTTAAGCTTTTTGTTGTTTATAATAATTGTTACTTCAAAATCAGCTCCCAGCGCTTCTAAATATTTCAGTACTGATTCAAAAGTGTGGTCATTATTTGCACTTTCAAGCTTAGAAACCCAACTTTGCCCTATACCAAGCTTTTCTGCTAGCTGTTTTTGTGTTAATCCTTTTAGCTGTCGAACTTCTCGCATTGCTTGAGTCAAAGCAATACGAAATATTTCTTGCCTTTCTACAAGACGTGTAGAAGGTGTCTCTGGAATTATGGAATTGAGGAAAAAGAGCGCATCACTGCCCAGATGTGGATTATGTGTCACTACTGTTCTCCTTCTCTAATACTGCATCTCTCCTTTTTGCTGCGATGGCAATCTCCTGTCGTGGTATTTTACGACTTTTCTTTTTAAAGCCGTGCAATATAACCAGACGTTTTCCAACCAGCGCACACAGAAAAAAACGGGGGTTGTTAGGAGTGTTGTCTAAGCGTAGTTCATACAGGTTATCCTCTGTTTCAATTTTCTTTATTATGTCTGATCGTTCAATCAGCAAAGACAATCCCTTCATGGTTAACAAGTATACACGTACCTTAAACTGCTTTAGCTCCCCTGATGTTAAAGAAGAGTTTACAAGAAACTCCTGAGCAGGCGAAGTTCCATCTTCTTCTTGGTAGAAGATAATTTCCCACTGTTCATCCACTCCTCTTCCTCCCAGTATAACATGACATAAATAGAATATTGACTCCAGAGTCATAGCGCTTTGGAATGTAGAGCTATTAAGCAAAAACTATTAGTTCAGATTGATTTAGCACCGACTTAAAACAATGAAGTAAATCAGTGTATTAGTACCTATGTTTGATAAAAGCAGGTTACAGACTGTAAGCAAGAATTAAGCGCCACAGATACTGCGGAACATACGTTTCTGTAACCACTATTGAAGCCTGTTTCTTTTAAATTGAGTTCAAAATTTGATGATAGCACCAAAGATTTTAGGGGTAACGCATATGCTGTGTATACTTGTAAAATATGACATAAATAGAATATCATTGTTTAACAAGCAATTTACGAAAAAAATACGTAAAAAAATATAGAAATATTGGAAACATTAGAAACATTGGAAACATTTAAGAAACATTGAAAAGTTTTGTTGACTCGTCAATAACCCAGTGGAAGAATCGTCATAGTCGATACACACACAAGGTGCATCATGAAAGTTAC
>JANNFJ010000063.1:0-4040 GCA_031379725.1 Calothrix sp. OTE_75_metabat_31 | reverse complement strand
ATCCTTAATTTGCGTTCTGCTGCGACACGACTAGAAAGCATCTTAACTTCAAACTTTGATGCTGCCAGCAATACATCAATCGTCAATTCTCCCCCCAATGATTCAGTATCTATCGCCTGGTCAAGGGCTACTAATTTTATACCATTGCTTCTTAAAACTTCTAACAGCCCATAAAATAGCCTTGATGAACTGCCAATACGGTCAATTCTGGTTACAACTAATTCCCTGACTAACCCCTTGGGCGATATTTTTAAATCATTAATTAACTGTTGCAACCCATCGCGGACTTCAGTAGTTCGTGATTGGATATCCCAGTAAAAACGACTGCACCCCGCATTACTGCCACGGTCTAACTGTTTTTGTAATGATTGCCTGTCTTCTTGCTGCTCAACCGTTGACACCCTAGCATAAAACCATTTTTCGCCCATACCGCGCACTCAACTTATTTTGTTCTATAGTGACTATAGTATGTCATTCCTCAATGCTGAAGAACCCACAGCCTGCGATTTAATCGCGGACTTTGGCATCAAATTACTTTGGCATCCCTCGTTAGGACTCGAACTAGGAGAAAACCTACAAACCTTGTTATGGAATTGCGTCTTAGGGAATACGTCCCTCGATATCCTTGTATTTGAAGGTTCGGTTATCAACGCACCTAATGGAACGGGGGAATACAATCGCTTTGCCGACCGTCCGATGAAAGATTGGTTGTGGGACTTATCGAAAGTTGCCAACTTCGTGGTAGCGGTAGGTGACTGCGCGACATGGGGAGGAATTCCCGCAATGTCTCCCAACCCCAGCCAATCTACAGGATTGCAATTCCTCAAACGCGAGGAAGGTGGATTTTTAGGCAAAGATTTCCGCGCTAAATCTGGATTGCCTGTAATTAACATTCCTGGCTGCCCTTCGCATCCGGATTGGATCACCCAAATTTTAGTTGCGATCGCAACCGGACGCATTGGTGATATCGCCCTCGACGAACTCCACCGTCCCCAAACCTTTTTCAAAACTTTTACTCAAACTGGGTGTACTCGCAATATTCACTTTGCTTACAAAGCATCAACAGGTGAATTTGGTCAGCGCAAAGGTTGTCTGTTCTACGACTTAGGCTGTCGCGGCCCCATGACCCATTCTTCTTGCAACCGCATTCTTTGGAATCGAGTATCATCTAAAACTCGCGCTGGAATGCCTTGTATTGGTTGCACCGAACCCGAATTTCCTTTCTACGATTTGAAACCGGGGACTGTATTTAAAACTCATATTTTATGTACGGTGTGGTACTCCAAGACGAATTATGAATACTACCAGCTTTTCGACCCACTAGTACAGCATGGCGTAAATAACCATACCATTTTAAAAATATTTTAATTTTTATATAAAAAGTAGTGCGTAGGCTTGCGCCAGCCTACGCACTACAATAGTATTATTATGGATGCCCCACGGTACTAGACATCTCCAAAGATTATTTCCAGATTTAAAATTGATAGTAACGCTTACCGACTTGCATAGTAATTGGAACTGCATTTCCTCGCGGATCGACTTTGACTTGTACTAAGATTGGTTGTACATTTTTACTTAATATTTCTTGACTTTGAAAGATGTTTTTGTGAACTTTTTCGCTTTCACTTTCGGGAATATCATATTTCTCTAAGCCATAAATAATCGAACCATATCGATATTTTCCGCGCAGTGCAACTTGATTTATTACCATTGTTGTGGGAAGTTCGCTAGTAACTCGTATCGGTTTCCAAGCTGGAGTCGAACTCTGCAAAATTATGTATAAGTTAGCATCTTGGGCAATAGGAAAGTATTGGGGATTTATGCCCGGATATTGCTTAACTAATTCGTTCCAACCAGGTAGTTTTTTTAATGTTTCAACGCGGGATATATTATAATCTAAAACTACATAATTACCGCGCAGCACGTCGTTAGGGTCTACTGGTGCGGTTTGTAATATCACTGTTTTGCCTATTGTTTCTGTATATATACTGCTTATCGGTACTGCTAAAGTAATTCCAGCTTGCAACAACAAAGGAACTACTAACCGCCATAATGGAGTTAATTGAAATTTAGCTTGATTAGCATCTAAATATTGCTGATTGATTTGAGATTGTGAAGCGGACTTGGGTAAATTCGATGTCATGAATTTTTAGAAGGATGATGCTTTGAAAGCTTGCAGTCGTTCAAACCACAAAGCTGCAAATATGATGCTAATGCCGCACCCTGTGAAAACTAACGATTGAAATAATAAAGGAGTATTGTATTCGATGATTCGGCTAAGGATTTGTAGCGTTAGCAGCACTATTCCACCCCAAAATGTCCAACGTTCCCTGTTTTCTATTGCTTTACCAATCAGACTGCAAGCTATAATTGCTAATAAAGCATTGAACAATGCTATCGCAACTAGTTCGTTTAGGTTCAGATAACGCAATACCGGAATTAATGCCGCGATACCAATCCCACTTAAAATAATTAGGGTCATCGAATTGAATCGACGTTGCTGTTTAAAGGTTTGGATTATATGAATTATTGCAATCGTACTCAGACAACCAATAGTAATAATACTAACGGATGCATTAGAGAATATGAGATTGGGTTGCCAAGACCAACGAAATGAAAAGGTGTAAAAAAGAATGCAGAAGTATAACAGGGTTAGATTGCGGGTCAGGGGTTGAAAAAGCCGAAAGTTGAGATGGGGTAAGAGTAGTGCGGGTGGAAGTGCAAAAGCAAATAATGCAGTGTCGAGATACTTGAAAGGATTTAGATTTAACTGAAGGGAAAAAGTGAATGCGATCGCACTCAATCCAAAAACCCAACGCGACCTACACAAATATGCTAGAGGTACGAACAATACCCCCAACAGTAATGGCATCTGTTCCACTGCTAACCGTGGTAGGTTGACATCGTTACTTAAATAGGGCAACTCATTTAACCCTGTAAAATATCCCAGTTGTACCAAAATCAATCCGAGTATTGCTAGCGATGTCAACCGTAAACTATGTAATAAACGTAATTGCACCCCAACCAATTATTATGCTACCCAGGGCAACTAAAATGAATACATAGCTGACACTCGCAGATGTATCGAGTTGATTAAACTCATATCTTTCCGCAAGCTGCTGAAATTGGGTGGCACTAATTACACCTTCTTTTCGCCAAACTCGTGCTTCTTGGTATAATTTTATGCGAAAATTATTTATCATGAATTAGGGGTGTGGGGAAATGAAATAGATATTTATACTGCAAACGGGTACTGCAAACGGGTAAAATCTAGACTTTTGTCATACTGTAGCAAGATATTGCAGGGTGGAACGTAAGCCCTAGCCCTTACCCTTCAAGAACACCTAAGTCCCAGGGGGACTGGCTTTGCCTATGGTGAACAGGGCGGCTGCGCCAGTTCTAACCCGTTTTTAGTACAGGATACGAACCACAGAGGACGCAGAGGACACAGAGGAATAAGAGTTTGGAATGAGGTGAAGCGACTTTTTTGTTTTTTATTATGAGGGGATCTAACTCCTGCGACATGTCAAATTAATCAAACAGACGAATATTTTTACACCCCTATAGAGTATTTTTTAGTATGAACTCCGGTTGTTGAATCAATGGTTGTAATGTGACAGTTTTATTCTTGGTTTGATTGCTATACAGTTATTACACAGTTTGAAAATGGAAGTATCAAATTTATTACTTAAACTATCTCGTAAATTGTATGTAAGTTCTGATGAACAACAACAATTTACCGAAGCTTTAATCCATCCTCAATCGTTCCACCCTAGTATTTTATGGTGTCAGCAAAAACCCGATAATTTCACATTAAATGTATCCGAACCTGTGCCTTGGCAACCTGAATTTATAGACCGTTTAGCAATCAACGAGAAACCAGGTCAACATCCATTACATGAACAAGGATATTTTTACTGTCTAGATTTTTCATCGGTATTTGCTGCCTCAATCTTTTTAACTATTCCCCAACCAATCAACTTGATTTTTGATATGTGTGCTGCACCAGGGGGAAAAAGCATTTTCGCATGGAAGGTTCT
>JANNFJ010000048.1:0-1728 GCA_031379725.1 Calothrix sp. OTE_75_metabat_31 | reverse complement strand
GAGAAGGGAATAAGCATAGAGTCCGGGTTGATTGAATTAGAAAAGCTACAACAAGAAGCCCAAACCCAACAACAAGTGATGGGTGAAAGGTTTAATTTGGATGAGTTTTTCAAGCAACGTATTGGTATCGACCCACAACAGCTAAACCCTGGTAGCTACCATTTTGACCTGTACCAACTACTACTAAAATCTGAGTCAATTTCCCAGGTAGGATACGCCCTTTTCAGAGAAGCCTTTTTGCGTCAAACCCAGGATTTAATCATGAATGGTGTGGGGGAGTCGCAAATTACTCAAAATCAAACAGTTGGTGGTTTTGGCAATGTGTTTGAGAATATCTCAGCAGAATTCGACCGCAATTTTTTGGGGAATTCGGTCAACTGGGGGGAGGGGGAACACCCGATGTTGGCAGCAACCGAGCAAGCATCCCTACTGGAGGCACAAACAACGACTACATCACAATCCCAGCCATCGAAGAAGCAATCGACCTAGTACCTAAACTAGCAGCAGAAGCGGTACAAGCGATTACCCCAACAATTAATAAGGCTGTAATTACTGACCGCCAAACCATCACAAACTTTATGACCGAGGGGGGAACTGTTGCAGCGGTGGCAGGAATAACAACAACAAGCACTGTTGCGACAATTGCCATAGCCATAACCTCTCCCCCAAAACCAGTTTTCTTGAAGATTATGGCAGTGGGGACTGGTGGGGTTATTTTAGGAAGTGTTTTAGCAGCACTGATTCTTCGGCACTACAGAAAAGAGATATTGAGAAACCATGCAATCCCAACATCCACCGTCAAGTTATCAAAACAATCAACACAACCAAGATGATTTTGATGAAATCTGGGTGCCGAACCCTCATGGGCAAACACAAGGAATCACTGTAACACCAGGGCTAATTGATATTATCAAATCGGGGAGTTTGGATTCCTTACTAACTAATCCTTGGTTAGTGTCGATATTTGTTGCGACGGTAATTTCGATTGCGATCGCTACCATCGCAACAATCTTAGCTGGTCAAAAAAACTCAGAACCGACCCCTGAAATTGAAGCACAGCAAGCGTTATTACAAAAATCCCAAAACCTGGAGGTAAGTGACAACAACTTTCGAGAATATTTAACTCGTAATGATTACGCGTCTGGGTTAGTAAATAATCCTGGTTTATTGCAAGCAACAGTCTTGGAAGCTGGTGCAAGGTATCGCAATCGGATTATTGCAAGTCTTAATAATCCCCAAAATCCTGCATACAACCAGCATGAGGAGGTTATAAATTACGGATCAGAAATTGAAGCGTTAAAGCGTATTAACTTGGGAGCATCTGGGAAAGAAGCACAACTAAAATATGTTGACCCCAGCACTGGTTTATGGGTAACAATTCCCCTTGATTCTGCGGAACTAGCTGCAAGTGGTTTGGTTAAGTTAAACATCATCTCGAACAGTAGAAGAGAAACTACGCAGCGATTTGATTTGGTAACAGTTGCCCAAAATACCCGCACTCGTTTATCCGAAGTAAAAGCTGCTCGATTAGAAGCTTTGCGTGTCAAAGGTTTAAGCCCAGTTGCATCTGAACTAGAAAAAATCGATTGGTTTGGGAATAAAGCAAGTCCTTCCCAGGCAGAAATTTACGATTACCAACAGGACAAACCCGAACCAACCCCTGTAAACCCAACACAACCCGAAAATAATCCCTCACCTAAACCAAATCAGGAGGGAAAAAATGATAAA
>JANNFJ010000035.1:0-1697 GCA_031379725.1 Calothrix sp. OTE_75_metabat_31 | reverse complement strand
CCCCAGGACGAACCAAGCGTGCAGCTTCTGCCAAAACTTTTGCCATATCATCGCAGTGATGAAGACAGGCATTGAGCATCACAATGTCAGCAAATTCAGAAACAAATGGTAGCTGCTGTGCATCTGCCAAAATTGGAGTATAGCCAATTTCCTGAGCCATTTTTAAAGCACCCAGCGAAACATCTACACCCAACAATTCTTTGGGTGTTCCGCAGCAGTCTTTGAGAGATGCATATAAGTTACCTGGTCCGCAACCAATATCAACAACAATCTTGTCGTCCCAACGATTAATAACCGCTTGCCAAAGCTCAATGAATTTTTGATCGCGGTGACAAGCTGCAAAATAATTTTTACCCCATTCTGGATGTCCGAAGTAATAGCTATTTGCCTCGATAGCTGGAGTTAGATGAGGAATTTTACAAATTAATATTTCCTCATCCCATGTATTTATATGGTCTGTTGTTATCAATATTTTTGCTAATGTCGCAGGTAGCTGCTTTAACATGGCTTGATTATAATTTCGATGAAAATGTGTTAGCTGATTATAACAGTAATTCTGGATTTTTTGATGTATGAAACAAGATAACATTCGATTAAATTCTTCTACCACGAGACATCAATATGCGGAAATTATTGCTCTGAAGTTGAAAGAATCTCAAAAGCTCATGCAGCAAGAATTCATGAAAGAAAATCAAATTAATAGCTGCTATATTGATGACTTGCTTGACGAAAATCAAGTCAGGGAAATATATACAGCGTTCCCCGATAAAAAAGAAATGTTGCGTTTAAAGGACTTACGCGAATATAAATATGTCGGAATTCAGGTGGGTAATTATAATCCAATTTTGTCGGAAATTATTTATGCATTCCAAGACCCCCAAGTCGTAAAAATAATTTCGGAAATTACAGGTTTTCCAGCATTATTTCCCGATGAATATCTCTATGCTGGAGGAGTTAGCTTGATGGAACATGGTTGTTTTCTCAATCCTCATTTAGATAACTCTCATGACAAAGACCGAGATAAATATCGCGTCTTAAATCTTTTGTATTACGTAACTCCTGATTGGCAGCAGGAATATGGGGGAAATTTAGAAATTTGGGATCGAGGTTTAAAGGAAGAATGTAGAACAATCCATAGCAAGTTCAACCGATTAGTCATTATGGCTACTAATAAAACTTCGATTCATTCGGTCAGTAAAGTTACTCATCCAGGTCAGCGTTGCTGCGTATCTAATTATTACTTTTCCCAGCAACCAGCGGAGGAAGAAGAATATTTTCACGTTACTTCTTTTCGAGGACGACCAGAGGAAAAGGTTAGAGACTTCATTCTACAGGGAGATGCGGCTCTACGGAATGGAATTCGTCAAGTCTTTAAACATGGAATTAGAAAACCCCATTATCGAAAGTAGGTATAAAATAATCAATGGTGAAATCGAAACTTTATGAGCTTATGGATAAAATCGCTATATTTGTTTTTCAAAAAATATTGGATTTTAGCATTAATAAGTCTTATACTGAGCCTGATGGTGATTGTTCCGATTAAAAGTGCGATTGCTATTTATCAGTCCCCAGTACCCCAAGCCTTTTTGGTTCTGGGTGGTGACCCGAAGCGGGAAGAGGCTGCTGCTGAACTTGCTAATTGGTATCCAAAACTAGATATATGGATATCTTCAGGACCTAACGCCAAAGAAACACGG
>JANNFJ010000034.1:0-11748 GCA_031379725.1 Calothrix sp. OTE_75_metabat_31 | reverse complement strand
TATAATTTTGTAGTGCGTACCCCTGCGGGGAAGCAAGCAACGCGCAGCGTGCCCGCAGGGCTTACATCTTGCTCGCTTAATATAGTACGCGAGCAAGATGCTCGCACTACACGCCGAAACAGGATGCTCCCCTACTGCCCTAACCTCCGCAGTTGAATTTGATGCAAGCGCGGGCCGACGACGGACATGATCGTAAACTCTAAATTTTGATAGATGAAAATCTCGCCGATTGCGGGAATTTTTTGCAATTGGTACAACACGAAACCTCCAAGGGTTTGATATTCTCTGGTGAGAGGTAAATCAATGTGTAAAGCTTCGTTCAGGTCTTCGAGGTTCATTTGTGCTTGTACGAGGAATGCATGTTCGTCTAAAACTTGAATTAGTAAATTGTTTGCATTTTCGGTTTTACCGATATCGCCGATGATTTGCGCGATCGCATCCTGGATACAAACTAATCCGACGGTTCCACCAAATTCGTCTACCACCATCACCATTGAAGGCTTAGTTTGTTGCATCACTGGTAATAGTTCGTGCAGCAGGGTATGTTCGGGTACAAATCTTGCTGGACGTATCCAGGGTTTAATTTGTGTTTCTAAGGTTATTTTTCCTAATGCTAAAGGTTTGGTTAGGTCTTTAAAATAAACAATCCCACGAATATCGTCCAAGGATTCACTGATTACGGGATAGCAGGAATGACTAGTAGTTGCCATTGCTTTCAAGAAAGTTTGTAAGGTCGCATCTATTGGTAGCGAGATAATACTTGTGCGAGGAATCATTACAGCTTGTGCCGTAATTTCCCTGAATTCAAAAACTTTCTGTAGCAATTCGCGTTCTTGGGCTTGTAGTCCAATCGATTCGCGTTCGGTGGAGATAATTAATTGTAACTCCTCCGAAGTCACAGGCGGTCGCCAGCTTTGACCTGTATATTCGACCCCAAACATTCGCAACAGCCAGCGAGTTGATTGGTTAAATATCCAAATAAAAGGTCGGAAAAATCGCACAATTGCTTTGACCGAAGGCCCTAAAAAGCGTGCTAGTTCTTCAGGATAGAACATAGCAACCGATTTCGGACAAAGTTCGCCCAAAACAATTTGTAAATAAGCAATCAAAAAAAAGCTAACTGGAATCGATAACGAATGAGCAATTAACCCACTCGTTTGACCGGGTAGCGGTAAAGATTTGAGCCAAGTATTGATCAATACAACAATCGTACTTTCGCCAATCCACCCTAATGCCAAGCTGCTTAGGGTGATACCTAGCTGAGTTGTCGATAGCAATCGGTCAATACTGCGTTGTAGTGATTCAACTGCTATGGCTGGAATATCACCAGCTTCAACTAATTGGTGAATGCGCGATCGCCTCACTGTCACCATCGAAAATTCTGCCGTCACAAAAAAAGCATTGATTGCAATCAGCAAAAACACTGACAACAATCTTAGCCCTACGTTAGTCCAACTCAAATCAGGATAACCACTCACCGCCAAAGCTCGTGTAAGAATTGATGCACCAGTAATTAAAGAATAGGGAGTTATGAGTTAGGAGTTAAAAAGAATAATTTTCTTTTTCCCCCTTTGTCGCCCTACTCCCCTTCTCCCCTACTTCCCGACTGGAATATTCGACACTTCTAACCGCAATTTTTGAGCGGGATAATCGGTTAAAGCCAAGGAAATACTCTTGACATCATCGAGTAAAGGTGTAGGAATACTTACAGTTCCGGAGAATGTTGTACTGTTTCCAGGTAATTCTGTCGGCAATCCTTCTGTACTCGCACTCAGGGTTCGCCCTTTGTCATCGGTGACATCTAAGAAACTATAAAGAAAGCGTACAGTATCCGCACCTTTATTTTGCATTTTTACTTTTAATGTTAAATCTCCACCCGAAACCCGTGCTGATTGCACAACAAAGTTTACACCTTGGTTTTCGGCATTAATCGGAAATCCAGCTTGGGGCTTTTCTTCAGCTTCTTTAGGCTTTTCCTCTGGTTTCGGCTTGTTTGCTTTCGAGTCTTCGTCATCATCTCCAGGCTTTTCCGATTTTGCGGCTTTAGTTTTGCCCTCGATACGCGATTTGACTATTTTCAAAATTTCTTCTTCCCTTAACAGCGCTATTCCACTATGTGGAGCATTTGCAGCCTTACTGCTGGCAAATTTGGTTGTCGGGCGAGCATCCGGAGTTGTTACACCTTTTAAAGCTTTACTGCCGATGTCAAAACCCAAAATTGCGCTTACAGAACCAGCCCCTAACATCATGGTTAGCAAAATCAACGTTAGAAGTACAGTAGAATTAAGTTTCATTGCTGAGAATCTCTTGCTTTTTATATGTAGGACTATATAAATTACGGGACTGTTTTAACTCGACTCATTAAAGTAAAGCTCAACCGATAGTAGTTTGCACTATTTCATTATCAAGTAATTTTTTATAAAAATCTGGTATAATGACATTGATTTTCACGATTGACATTTATTGTTGCGATCGCAAGCTACAATATACGTTAAAGTAACATATAGTAAGTAGTCAACCAGGGTTGGCCGAGCGGTTTAGGCAACGAACTCATAATTCGTACCAGACAGGTTCAACTCCTGTACCCTGGATTTCATTAATTAAACACCCAATATGTAGAAACGCAAAATTTCCAGAGACGCGTTCCCCGTCGGGGGTTCCCGTTCGCGGAGCCTTCCCCGAAGGGGTAGGGTAATTTCGCGTCTCTACATGTCCTAACTTCATCTACCTTGAAGGCATAGTTTCAAATCGAAACTCGGTTCCCGTTCGGAGTTTGCCTTGATTCAGACGTGGGGACATCATCAACGAGCTATTGTAAGGATTAGGCAAATCGGGAGTACGAATGTATGGGTCATTCGTCGCCTGTTGTGTCATGATATCTCGATAAACATTATTTACCAATTCGGCATCCCTAGCAATTTCATTTTCTGGAAACGAATTGCGGAACAAAGAACCAGTACCGAGAATTAAATCGAGATTGCGTTCAAAGCTATTATTACGATAGAAATTAGGGTCGTTTTTAAAAAAAGCTCTTTCCATAGTGTCGCTTGCTGTCTCATAGTTAGGGACATTCTCCTGTGCAAAAGCAACCGATGGAGCAAATGCCGCAGCAATTAATACCAGTAGACCACCCAGGGTTTTGAATTTGAAACCCATCACATTCATTACTCCTCTATATAATATTGAGCGCATCTTAACTTATGCTTAATTTGGGAACTCGGATGAGTTCAACCAATGGTGTAGCACAATTTTTTGCGATTTGTAATGAGTTATTCCGCTGAAATCATCCCTCAATCAAACATTTGGGCTTCGAGTACTGACACAACTACCTTGCGTCAGAAGTTATTAGATTTACTTTGTCAGGTCGCTTATAAGGAAGGTGATTTTACCCTTTCTTCTGGGCAACCTAGCACCTATTACATAAACTGCAAGCCAGTAACCCTTCACCCTCAAGGTGCTTTAGCCTCTGGTCGTCTATTATTATCGATGTTACCGACTGGAACTGGGGCAGTTGCCGGGTTAACACTTGGTGCTGACCCAATTGTGAGTGCTGTTAGCGTAGTTTCTGCCTACGAAAACCAGCCTATCCCAGGTCTAATTATTCGTAAAGAAGCCAAAGGTCACGGTACGCAAGCGTACATCGAAGGGCCAAGTTTACCCGCAGGTACAAATATTGTGGTTTTGGAAGATGTCGTGACTACGGGACAATCAGCGATGAAAGCTGTAACCAGGTTGAGAGATGCAGGTTATAACGTAAATCGAGTAATTTCCTTAGTAGATAGAAAACAAGGTGGTGGAGAGTTTTATAAATCGCAAAAGTTGGAATTTCAAGCAGTGTTTAATATTGAGGAGATTCAACAAAGGTATCAGCAAATAAAGTGATGTGTTTTTAAAGGAACGTAGCGCAGAATGAGAAATACGAACTTCTGCGCTTATGCTTTTTCCAAACCATCGATTTCAGTTATATTAAATTCCTCATTAATAAAAGCAATCTCTGCTTTGATATCTAAATCGCTAGCCATAGCAGCGAGTTGTTCATTCATATATTTAGAATCAGTAAATTTACTCCCTGTTTGTTTTCTCTGTTGTATTTGTTTAGTAATACGTTCTAAAAGCCATTCTTGTTCTTCTAAAGACAGAGTAAAAATCGACTGCTCTAATTCTAGTAAATTTTGAGAAATCATATTAATTTATATTAAATACCGTTCAAATGAACATCTTATAGATTTTCTGATGGGTAGGCGCTATATAATTTTAGGATTACAGCACTTCCGGCAGCTATGAGGTACACACTCAAAGCTGAAAACTATGAGTAGGAGAGGAACAAGGAGAAAAACTGTATTGTGTAATAGCCGGAAGTGCTGTATCGCATGGCACAAATTTGACTTTTACAGATAAAGTCCAAATGTATGTATTAGCGCAACATCAACAGAAGACATATCTAACCAAATTCCGATTGCTCTATCAATTTCTATCTCAAGGACGGTAACAAGATTATCAGTCATAATAACTGAGTCGGCTAGCAGCCTTTGTTTGTTGTCCTTCAGGTGTTGCAATCTGCACCAAAACTCTACTTGGATGCCCCGCACGAAATAGATTACTTGTAATCAGAGCTACAATTACCTGCGGTAAACCAGTAGTTAGATTATCTGCTTGCACAACTAAAGCTGGACGACGTTTAGCGGTACGCAGGTTTGAATCTGGAAATAGTACTAAAACCACTTGTCCGCGACTATAAAGCATCGTAAGCATCCATATCAGGACGTTCCCAATCTTGGGCAAAACTTTGTAACCTAGCACGTAAGTTTGCTGCTTGTTGGGGATTTATGCCACGAGATGATAAGTCGAACGAAGTATTATTAGGAAGAAAAGTAACGATCACTTTATTACAGCTTTAGTTCGCATTGATACAAATTGGCTTTACTCATGTGTAAGCTGGGCATTAAATTTGAAATATGCTATAAAAGGTCTGAATTTATGGGTGCTGAGGGTGATATTAAACGCGAACGTGAAGCTGTATTTCAGCTAGAATTTCTAGAAGACTTAGAATATTGGGTTAGTATAGACCGAAAAATGACACTTCGCATCCTTAAAATGGTCAAGGAAATTTTAGGCGAGCCATTTGCAGGCATTGGTAAGCCAGAACCGCTAAAATATGAGTATTCTGGATGCTGGTCGCGTCGCATCAATCAAGAACATCGGCTTGTTTACTTGGTTAGCGATGATAAAATTGATTTTCTGAAAGCTCGATATCACTACGAATAAATATATCTAAAATTTCAACAACTATAGAAAATATCCTGGAGCTTATAATTATGTCGATTAAAATTACATCCGAAGAAGCTACTAAAAACTTAGAAGATTTTTGTAGCCAAGTTATTGAAACTAATCAAGTTGTAAGAATTAGCCGACCGGATGGTAAAAATGTCGTACTGATTTCGGAGGCTGAATTAGAGAGCTTATTAGAAACGCTTTATTTACTGCGTTTTCCTGCAAATGCTACTCGCTTATTCACTGCTTTACAACGCGCAAAAGCAAAAATCGTTGAGCCTCAGTCGGTTAATGATTTATACGAAAAATTTGGTTTGAGTGAAAATGATAGTAGTAATGATATTGCGACAGCTAGTTAAGTAAAAATTAAATTGCATTCCTAATATTACTGGACTGGTCAGTTTGCGCTCCCCATATTATCCTCCGTAGGTTGGGTGGAGCGTAGCTTAACCAAACATCGACTCGAATCAATGTTGAGTTTCACTCTTTTTAACCTCACAAAAAAAATACCAGCATTGTGAAATTACTAAACCGCAGACTGTTGTAAAATCGTTTCAATATCATTTTTTACTTTTTCAATTTCTTGACGTTTCTCAGATATCCAAGCCTTCTTCATTTGCTGTTCTTCCACAGTTTCCTTGTGTGCTTGTTCGTGTTGTTCGATGAGATTTTCGTAAAGTGCGATCGCACTCGCGATGACTCGGCTTGCTGATTCAACTTTGGTATCAAAAACTGAAATAGTAATTTCGTGTAATTTCTCAGAAACTTTATCGATTGATTCATCAAACTTTTCAAACCCAATTTCAAAAATTTTCATTTTGATCTGGTTATGCAATCCATCGACATCAAACATTCCCAAACCAAACGAACCAGCAATGGTAGCAGCTAAACTGGCAATAATTATGGCAACGAAGCCAATTCCCGTAAATACTATTAATCCAGCAGCTAAAGCACCACCTATCCCTAAACCGCCACCAAATCCTCCTAAACCCATAAAATCATCAGTTATGCCGTTTATCGATATTTTAAGCTGTTTGCTAAAATCGGTTTTTACTAGTTGTTCTATGTTTTTAAATTCAGATTGAATTGCATCTAGCTCATACTCAATATTTGCATCTAAAATTTTCAAGTTATTTTGCAATATGACATCTTTAAGGTGTTTATTTCCCCATTCATCTATTTCTTTGGATAAATCTCTAACAAAGTGATTCGTATAATCTTTAATTAGTTGATTTTGACTCCATACAGGGCTGTGTTCAGAATACCAATGTTGACTTTTTTCAGCCATACGGTTGCCTAATCCTTCGCGCCACTCATCCCAAGATTCAGATGCTTCTTCAATAACTTGCTCTATTAGTTGAGAAGCTACCAAACGGATTCTAACGTCACGCCCGCTTGCTTCTCCAATTTGTTCAAATATTTTATGTTTTTCATTTTCCGAAATATTGACTTTACCATCTAATATTTGTTCAGCTTGTTTGAGTCCATTTAAAGTTTTTTGAACTAAATAATCAATATCGGCAACAGAGCGATTATTTTTTATTACTCCACGCTCATTTATCAAAAATTTCTCAATAGACTTAGTAAAATTATGAAAAGTTTTTGAATATTCATCTTCGTTTCCCTGCAAAAAAGCATTTAGCGCAGATTGAGCAGAAATAAAGTGAATGCGGTTTTCACCAGTAATGAGAGGATTCTCACCTTGTACAAATCTTTTTATTCTTTCTTGGACTTGTTCGCGTCCCTTTTCAGTTCGCACCAAATCCATAAAATTACCCACTAGAAAAAGGTTGTTAGCAGGTTTATTTTCATCACCATGATTAAGCTGAATTTTCAAATCTTGCAGCAAGTCACGTTCACCTTCACTTAACGAACGCGAAGCATTAGTTAGAAAAATTGCTGCGTCTATATCTTTGAGTATTCTTTGAGTAATTGCGGTACGTTCGGGGTGTTCGTTCAATCCCGGAGAGTCTATAATTTCTACTCCGCTGCTACATAATTCTAAATCTGGATGTTCAAAAACTATTTCCTCAATATCAATATGTGCTAGTTCATCACTACGACAACCAAGTGCTGCATCTTCGGAAATTGTGGCTTTTAATTGATACTCATTAAATGGAATTTCTTCTTCTCTTCCATCCTTATAGCGACAGATTACCCGTTTTTGGGTTCCATATTTCAAGACTGTGACTGCACCACTACAAGGAATCTCTCTGACTGGTTGAATTTCTTCACCTAGTAAAGCATTTAGTAATGTTGATTTTCCTTGGCTAAACTCTCCGACAACTGCTAAACGAAAACTCTGCGATTGTAATTGTTTAGATACCTTACCGACTTCATCAATCAAAGTGTAAGCTAAGAAACCGCGCTCTTGACAATCTTCCACTATCTGGAAGAGACGAAAACAAAAATAATCTAATTCTTGTTGATGCTTTTGAAATTTTTTTAATTCGTCGTAAGATTTTTTGGTTCGTTTAGTTACTTTGTTTTCGGGTTTAGCAGGTAAAGTCGCTAGCATATCGTTTGCAGCTTTAACAAACATCAAATCTAGGTTCTGAAATTGAGAAGGGTCTAGCAAAAATTGTACTTCTTTCAAAGCAATAGAATCAACAATATTGTCATTAGTAAATCCCGCTTCTAAAACATCCAAATGTTTTTGGTTAATACCTAATTTTTCAGCTATTTTTTCTAAATATTGCTTCTCACGAGAGTCTATTTCGCCATCTGCGGCTGACATTTCATAGCCGAAAGCAATCAATAATAACTTTTCCGAATCCGAAAGGGGAATACTGACAGTAAGTAAATTATTAACTTTTTTATAAATCTGGTTTTCTTTGATTCCCTTAATCATTAAATGTGTTAACCGTCGCGCATCACTTTCAGGCGTACTAAATCGATAAAGAGTTGTTAGTAATCTTTGCTTTTCTTGCTCTGCCACTATGCCATCTACAAAAATGATTCCCAGTAATATAATTACCAAATTTGCCAAAAATATTATAGGTGGTGTAAGTTCGCGTTGAGTCAGTTTTTGTCCAGTAATCCGTGATAATAAATCAACAATCTGAGGGTTAACTAAGGAAGTATCCATAAATTATGCGATGCGTAGACTTTTCAGATTTATTATTCCCAGGTTTAGAAAAAATTTATCAATATACCGAGTAAATACGGTTATTTTCACTTTTGTAAACGAGTTAGCCTCAAAACAATAAAACTTTTATCAATCCACAGCTATGCTATTCCAATTTTCTCCTTTAATAGACGCTGGTATTCAAGCCGGCAAATATATTCCAGTTTTTAGTAATGGTCTACCAATCAGTATGGCTAGAGATGCTGTCACAGGACAGTTTGTTGGTCATGCTATCGGTGCTACTGTCGGGAATAGTCCTCTATCTCCCCTGCTAGCTGCTTCTCAATTTATTACTAGTGGGGTGCAAATGTACCAAACTCAGCGAGGCTTTGCAGATGTTATGAAAGGTTTGCAAGGCTTACAAGCTAGTTTGGGAGTACTGCAAGGAACTACAGCTTTGATTGGTGTGGGAACAGTAGCGGGTGTTGCATTGACAGCAGTAAACTTGCATCAGACTCTAAAACTTAGAAAAGAAGTTGAGCAAATGCGGTTAGAGGTCAAAAATGGGTTTATTGACCTCAAGCAAGCCTTGAAAGACCAAGGAGCAGAAATTAGGCAAATAATTGAGGAGATATCCCAAGACATCAAATTTGAACAACACCGTATAATTTTAGTACGAGCGTATGGGTTGTTTATCCAAGCAATGAACCGCTTTCGTTCAGCGATGCAATTACAAGATGCAAGTCATAGAAATGCTGAAATTAACGGTGCGAGGGGAATGTTATTTGAAGCTTTGGCAGATTATACGAATCCTCATTTGCTCGAAGAAACCTCTGCTGCTGGACAACTACGAAGACTCGAATGTGCTTGGATAATTGAACAGGGAATTATTACAACTTATCAAGTACAGGATGAAATGTCAGCTGTAAGCGATCGCATATCTCAGTTGCAACATAAAGTTCGTAAAGATGCTGTCGGTGTTATTAATAGTTGCGAATCTTATGACGAGCTTGATTTTCTCTTTCCGGAAATTACCCGCATTTACAACCACGATTTAGAAGTATTAAACTCATGGCAAAATCATCTTGATTGGATACGTTCGCTTTCTTCTTCAGAATTAAAACTTTTAAGCAGTGCTGATTTTAATAACTCTGATTTGATAACTATTCAAGATACAAATTTAACAGCACCACCGGAACAATTATTATATGAAGATTTAATAGAAAAGTCTCATTTCTACTCTCTGCGCGACCAGCTATTATATTTATTCGATTATGAACTACGTCAACAGTCGGAACTTTATATTAATCAACAAGCTGAATTCGCTGGTTACAAAACTTTAGTTCCATCCAATTTAGAGCAAGCATCAGATTTGACTGTTGCTAATCTTTATCACTATTTTAAAATCAGGAACGAATCAAAATATGAAGGTACGGAAGAATTAGCTGGCAATGCTCAAATTATTCCAATTACCCCAAATCAAATAACCCCAACAAAAACTGAAAATTTCCCAATAGAGCTTCTTTAAGGATACAAAAGCGCAAATCAGGATAAGACCCTTAAATTAAACACAGGTAGTATCTAGCTTTATCAAATAGCCTGCTTTCAGCAGGCTTTGTTTCGATTAGCCCCAGGCTTGAAGCCTGGGGCGGTCTTTCGGCTACACGACAAGTCTTGCCCATCAGTATTTATACTAATAATATTAAGCTTCTACTTTTTCAGCTAAATTAAAAATATTCGTAGACTAACAATAAAGTAGGACAGGCGAGACGCCTATCCTACGGGATAATTAAGGCACAAAAATTAAGCCTGCGCTACGGGTTCCTTCGCCAAAAACTTCTCTAACTCAGTCAACGCATCCGCATCAACCTTCGTCTGCATCGGACAGAATTTAGGCCCGCACATCGAACAAAACTCAGCAGTCTTATAAATATCTGCTGGTAAAGTCTCATCGTGATATTCCTTCGCACGTTCCGGGTCTAACGATAATTCAAATTGACGGTTCCAGTCAAAGTTATAACGGGCACGCGACAATTCATCATCTCTATCCCGCGCATTCGGACGATGACGGGCTATATCTGCCGCGTGTGCAGCAATTTTATAAGCAATCAAGCCGTTACGAACATCTTCGGCATTAGGTAAGCCCAAATGCTCTTTGGGTGTCACATAACACAACATCGCTGTCCCGTACCACCCTGCCATCGCTGCCCCAATTGCCGAGGTAATATGGTCGTAGCCCGGTGCAATATCTGTTACCAAGGGGCCTAACACGTAGAAAGGTGCTTCGGAACATTCTTCCATCTGCTTTCTAACGTTAAACTCGATTTGATCCATCGGTACGTGTCCGGGACCTTCGACCATAACTTGAATATCATGTTCCCAAGCTTTGCGGGTTAGCTTGCCAAGGGTTTTGAGTTCAGCTAACTGGGCTTCATCTGAGGCATCGTGAGTACAGCCCGGACGCAATGAGTCACCTAAGCTGAAGGAAACATCGTATTTTTTGAATATTTCGATGATGTCGTTGAAGTGGGTATAAAGCGGGTTTTGTTTGTGGTGGTGCAGCATCCACCGCGCCAATATACCGCCACCACGGGAGACAATACCTGTAAGACGGTTTCTCACTAAGGGCAAATGTTCGATTAAAATACCCGCGTGGATGGTTTGATAGTCTACCCCTTGTTGGGCATGTTTTTCGATGATATGGAGAAAGTCATCGGGGGTAAGATTTTCGATAGTGCCGTGAACGCTTTCTAATGCTTGGTAAACTGGCACTGTACCAATGGGAACCGGGGAAGCGTTAATAATTGCGGTACGAATTTCATCTAAATTACCGCCACCTGTGGACAAGTCCATGACGGTATCGGCACCATATTTAACTGATAGTTGCAGCTTGGCGACTTCTTCGTTGATGTCGGATGAGTTGGGACTCGCGCCAATATTAGCGTTTACTTTACACCTGGAAGCTATACCAATTGCCATTGGTTCGAGGTTCGTGTGATTGATGTTGGCGGGGATAATCATCCGTCCCCGTGCAACTTCGTCCCGGATTAAGTCCGCAGGGAGGTTTTCCCGCTTGGCAACAAAGTGCATTTCTTCAGTGATGACACCTTGACGAGCATAATGCATTTGAGAGACATTCTCTTGCCCGCGACGCTTGGCGACCCATTCTGTCCGCATATGTTTCAATTCCCTTGATAAACGGCTTCCCTACGCTGGTATTACCCAGTCTCAGGTGTTAAGGGTGTATTCTCAGCCCGGTTTGATTTGGGCACCCCTAGCGTTTCTTATTGTGCAGGTTTTTGGGTAAGTTATCAATTGGTTATGGGCTGGTGATACGAATCTTGATATTTGTTAGGAGTTTAGTACATAAGTACATATTAGGGAATTTTATGTAGAGACGCGATATATCG
>JANNFJ010000032.1:0-3158 GCA_031379725.1 Calothrix sp. OTE_75_metabat_31 | reverse complement strand
TATAATTTTGTAGTGCGTACCCCTGCGGGGAAGCAAGCAACGCGCAGCGTGCCCGCAGGGCTTACATCTTGCTCGCTTAATATAGTACGCGAGCAAGATGCTCGCACTACACGCCGAAATAGAATGCTCCCCTTTTTTCTTCGTGTCCTACCCTACCTTGATGTAAAATGACTGTACCTTTGCCAAGCTTTAGCTTGCTTTTATTTCTTCAACGGGTGTATCGTCAGGGTCGTTTTCTTCCTTTGAAAATAATATAATCAGCCGAACCTTCAAAGGATAACTTTCCATTTTAAGTGGTTGGTCTAAAATTAAGTTTCCTTCAGCATCAATAGTGCCAGTTACTTCTATTGCTATCATTTCCTTGCCTTGAGCCATTATATTAACCTCTTTTATTATTCTGGTGAGACAAAAATTTTGTAGGTTGGGTGGAACGTTCGCTCTTAGCGTTCCCGCAGGGTAGTGTAACCTAACTTTTAATAACTTTTTTTTGGGTCAGGTATAGTAGTCTGTGTTATTAATTTTGATAGGTTGTAGACTAATAGCAATTCCAATATAAATGTTGGGTTACGCTATCGCTCCACCCAACCTACGTATCTAGAATTTAGAAGAACTGAGAATTCACTAAAACTCTCCGAAAAAAGGACCACTTTTTATAGTGCCATCGGGCATAGTAGTATTGTAAACAAAATTACCATAACTCCAAATAATGTTTGGAGCAATGTAAGCATCTCTGAAGTTAGTTTTAATCAGAATAGCGAACTCGAAACCACTGATGTTGGCTCCACAGAAGACAGCATTACTAGCATTCATATGAGCCAAATTGGTTCCTCCCAAATCGGCTTCAGTCAAGTTACACCAACTCAAGTTGGCAGAACCCAAATTAGCATCCCTGACAATAGCGCGTTTCAACCAAGCGCTTTCCAAGGAAACACCAAACAAATCGGCTCCAGTCAAATCGGCTTCAGTGAGGTCGGCTTGTCTCAGGTAGGCTCCTCGCAAGTTAATATCTCGCAAAATAGCCCCTTCGAGGTCAACCATACAATCCTGGGGAACACCTTCGGATTGAATCAACTCAATCCCAGCGAAGTTTCGCTCTCCATCAGCATACCGAGTTAATAATTCTTTAGCAGTAATTTCCCAAACCATAATTATTAAATTCTTACCCTTGTTTTCCAGTATTTTTGACTATCCTTTATTTCTCTACGTCCTTGTGATATATAAAAAGTTTGTAGGATAGGCATCCTACCTACGGATGAAAGAATGCTGTTTATGCCCAACTTCCTTCTTCCCAAGTCATTGGATAAGCTGAGTCAGAAAATGCAGAATCATTGTTATTTTTATTGTTACTTTCATTATCTAAAACTTTAATAACCTTATTGTAAATATCCTCAGCTTCTTGGGGAGAATCTCCAATACTAGTTAATCCCAATTTTCCAAACTGCGACAAACAACCCATTAAGTGAAATACCGAACCTGTTTCGGTTCCCGTTTCAAAATGTAACCGATGATGGGCAATAATATCCATCAAGTCATTTGGCAATAATCCGCAATAACGGTCTTTTTGTAAGTTGTCAGTAGCTATATAATACTTAGGACGACCTTGCTGGCTATAAAATAATCCTGTTGATAAATCGTAACGACCATTAGTCAGCAACTTCAAAGTCATAAATGGGTGAGTTGTACCACCTTTCCGCAAGTTGATTTCGATAGCTTGAATATCCCACTCCCCGTTATCTTTCTTGACGGTAATAAAGTCAACTCCATACCGTTCTAATGCACCTTTTTTGGCTAAATTCTGACCAACCTTTAAACCAAGGTTCTGAATTTGTAACCTGTAGGATTCATCAGCAGGAAAACGGCAACCTAGATATATTTGTCCATCGGGTCCACCCAAAATTTGGTCATGGGTCGATAATATTTCTACTTCCCCGGTTGGTGTAATTCGTCCTTGAACGCTAGGAGAACGTTTAATTTCACCTTCCACAAATGCTTCGACAATTGCCCCTAATTCGGTGATGCGTCCTGAGAAGTTTTCCCAAGTTTCTTGTTTTGCTTGAAAACGCATTGTTAAAAAGCTTTCTTGAATTGCTGCGATTCTTTCGCTATGGGTTCCGGATGGTGGTGCAATATTACTAATTGGTCGTAAATCTAGCAGTGCATTTCCTTCCCCCGAAATCCCTTCATTAAGTTTTACAACCATTCGTTGCAAAGTTGGTTGTCGTTCCCATAATTGTGCTGCTGATAAAGCTAATTCGGACGCATTCCAAACGCTTGAGCTTCCATCGGGCAAAGGTACTCCCGACTCGGCAAAGATTTGCCGACTACCGCTTTTCGTACCCCAAATTTGTAAATCGGGTGCGGCAGCATATAAGGGCACTCCCAATTTTAGCGACAATTCACCCTCTAAATCGGTGGAATTATAGCATGTCATAAATGCTTTATTCATCCGCAATGCTTGACGAATCCGTTCTAACAAACGGGGACGTTCTAAGATTTTTTGAGTTAGGGGTTTTTGCGAAGAATCATATGTCGATAGTAATAACAACCGATTGCGTGCATGAGAAAAGGGAATACCTGGTAATAACTGTAAATAGTAATCAATTATACTTGGATGCAGCGGCATTGATGTTACATAAATTAACCGGGTGCGGGGATTTCGCAACCGAATCAACGAAAATAATAACCGTTCTTCATAATGTTCGCACCCTTCAACTTTTTTGAGTTCACGTTGGTCGATACTTAAGGAAGGAATCACGACAATATCGGCATCGCTGTTGTCAAATAACTCGATAGTTTTCCAGCGATCGCGTAAACTCAGTTGTAGATGACGAAATTTATCGTTTTGTTCTAAATCTGAATAATCTAAGGTTTGCATGATGCAGGTTTTCCGCTTAATTCTTTTACAGCTTTATTATTTGGTATATAACAATAATCATCAAAACGCTAATTATATCAAGTTATTTTACTTAAATTACTATGCTTGCAAGTTTGTTTTTTTACGTTGGCTTAAGACTTTACAGTTCTTAATATGTATTTATAAAACTTGATAGTTAATGATACCTTATAGAATGGAAAAAGCGCCTCTACTATAGGATTTATATTTGTGAAAAAATACTTAAAGCCCCGCCAAACTTAACTTTCTATCCAAAGATTGAGAA
>JANNFJ010001387.1:0-10417 GCA_031379725.1 Calothrix sp. OTE_75_metabat_31 | reverse complement strand
ATGCCAACTTTACGTTTTGGTAGTTCAGGTATATCTGTGAGAATTATGCAGCGGTTGCTAGTATCTAACGGATATGGCATCCGAGTTGATGGTATATTTGGTCCCTTGACAGAAGCAGCTATCAAAGCATTTCAAAATCAGCGCAGTTTGGTAGCTGATGGGATAGTTGGTCAAAAAACTTGGGCTGAATTGGCTAATTAATGGTCAGTGGTCATTAGTCAGTGGTCAGTAGGCATTAGATAGATTGTAGGTTAGGTGGAGCGATCGCTACAATTGTCCCTGGTTGGGCAGACGACCCAGATTTAGTGGTGTCTGGAGGAATAATAGTGAACCAATCGATTTTTTTGTAGGAAACTTCTGGTTTGAATGACTAAATTAAAATGCCGCGTAGCACCATCTTATAAGTTCAGCTTACAATGTAGAAAAACAAGTTATGTGTAAATTCGATGGAAAAGCTAAACATCAAAGCAGAAGCTCGAAAGCTAATTGATAAATTAGCCGATAATTCAACATGGGATGACTTAATGTACGAGATTTATGTTAGGCAAGTTGTTGAAGCTGGACTTGGTGACAGTAATGCTGGTAAAGTAGTATCCGTAAAAGAAGTTAGGGCAAAATTTGGATTACCAGAGTGAAAGTTTTTTGGACAGAAACAGCCGTAGAAAACCTATCAGCAATTTATACCTAAATAGCCCGCAATTCACCTCAGTACGCAGCAAGAATTGTCGATCGTATTACCAAACATTCAGAGCAAGTTATCAATTTCCCCTTATCTGGTCGAATTGTACCAGAGTTTGAAAGCGAGCAAATTCGGGAAGTCATTGAAGGTTCATATCGAATTATTTATTATATTAAGCCCGAACAAATTGATGTGCTTGCTGTTATACATGGGGCACAAGAAATTATACCGATTATAGAAGAATCGTAAGTAAAAAACTTTAATTTGTATATACATAGCAAAAAGCCACATAATTACGTGGTATATGACTTTAAACCATGTATCATGGCAGACGCGATATATCGCGTCTCTACATCTAGCATAATTAATAGACTACTAATACTGTTCATTGATTATGCGTTGCCTCAAATCCCCATGTACAGATGTTCTATTGTCTATTATTTAATTTAAATACTTAAGATTCGCGGGAAAATAAATATAATCCTGCTTTACCTATAAATAGACATACTCGATTGCAACAAAACGATTGATTGTATACCGTAAGTTTAATCAAAGTATGTCAATCTAATAGATGTGAATTTAATAAATCAGGGCGGATGATGGGACTTGAACCCACGAATGGAGACACCACAAACCTCTGCCTTAACCACTTGGCTACACCCGCCGTATACATTTATGATTATAGCACGTCTAAATAAAAATAGTCTAGATAATTTTCCAAGGAACGGAGTTATTTAATCTGGAGTCTAATAATTATAACTAATATAAAGTTAGGAAAGATGAAAATCTCAACAGTAATTACCAGTGTGGGAGTTGTAGCGTTATTTTTGTTGGGAGTGGCAATGGTGAAAACAAATCCAAGGGAAGCTGCATATCAGCAGTACGCAGTAGGTGAACTGACTGGTTATCTAAAGTCGAACGTTTGTAAAAAAACTCCTACTATATTAGAAAAAATTATCAATGTAAATTGTGACAAGCTGGTTGAGACGGCAAACCCGGAAATTCGAGATATTATTGCGGCAACGACACAAAGGCATGATTTTATTGTTTTTAGTATTTATCGGACTGATTTGAAAATCAATGATTGGATTCCTGGCTACAGGTTTGAGACGGTAGGTGCATTTGATAATTTTTATACTTATAGTGCGGAACAGAGGTAAGTTGAATCAATTGTCTCGCACAGGCAACAGGCATTGTCGGACAGGCAGGATGCCTATCCTACGGGGCTAATTGTTTTTGGATGCGTTTGATGCTGTCGTTATCACCGCGTTGCGAGTATAATGCGATCGCTTGTTCTAAAGCTATT
This sequence comes from Calothrix sp. OTE_75_metabat_31, assembly GCA_031379725.1. Taxonomy (GTDB): domain Bacteria; phylum Cyanobacteriota; class Cyanobacteriia; order Cyanobacteriales; family Nostocaceae; genus JANNFJ01. The sequence goes on along the minus strand of JANNFJ010001387.1, from coordinate 8,432 downwards.
TTCGCATCGACTTTTTTATTTAAAGCTAGTAGAGAATTGCCTTTACTTTCGTATGCTTCGGCGTGAGTGGGATTGCGCTTGACAATGCGATCGCAATCTTTGATGGCATCTTCATATTTTTTGCGAGCAAACCGGGCTAGACTACGTTGATAATAAGCATCAACATAATTATCGTCGATGTCGATGGCGCGGTCAAAGTCTTTTGTTGCGTCTTTGTATTCCCCAATTGCGAAACGTGCTATACCTCGGTTTAAATAGGTTTCTGCCCATTGAATGGAATTATCGATGGCTTTGTCATAGTCGGATATTGCTGCTTGATAATTCTTTAAAGCAAATTGCGATAAACCTCGTGTATAATAAGCTCTACCCAATTTAGGATCGATCTGCAATGCAGAGGAAGCTTGAGTAATAGCTGCTGGATAATCTTTTTGTAAACGGTAAATAATAGCTTTGCCGCTGTAGGACTCAGCATAGCTCGAATTGATGCTAATGGCTTTGTCAAAGTCAGTTAAGGCAGCTTGATAATCCTGCTGCTTGATGCGGGTAAAACCTCGATTATTATATGCTTTGGCAAAATTAGGATCGATTTCTAAAGCTTTGCTGTAGTCAGCCAAAGCACCTTGATAATCTTGTAATTGACTTTTAGCAAGTCCGCGATTAGCATAGGCATCGAGATTGCGTGAATCGGTGCTAATAGCCCTATCGTAGTATGCTAGAGCATTCTGAAAATCTAGTTTTCTAAATCGATTATCTCCCCAGCGAGTATAATCCGCAGCGTCGGCTTGAAACGTATCATTAGAGAGTTTTTGGGCATCAAGATTTGCACCGCGTAAATCTGCACCTTGTAAACTTGCACCATTCAAATTTGCACCTCTCAATTCTGCACCGCGTAAATTGGCATTGTTGAGATTGGCATTATTTAAATTGGCATCGCGTAATTTCGCATTAGTCAAATTGGCATCGCGCAAACTAGTATAACTCAAATTCGCATCATTTAACTCAGTACCGCGTAAATCAAACCCGTTCAAATTTGCATTACTCAGATTGACGCGATTTAGAGTTACTCCATACAACCTAACATCTCGTAAATCAACTCCACTTAAATCAGCTCCACTCAAATTTACACCGCTTAAGCTCATATCAAGACGCACACCCCGCAATTTAGCATTGCTAAGAGTCACACCAGATAAGCTTACACCATTCAAATTGGCATTGGTCAAATCAGCATTACTAAAATCAGCATTACTTAAATTAGCATCGCGCAAATCAGCCCCAGTCAAATTAGCTGAACTAAAATTTGCTCCCCTTAAGTCTGCATGTTGTAAATCGGCATTACTCAAATCGGCCTTACTTAAATTAGCATCTTTAAGGATAGTATTACTCAAATCAGCCCGTCGTAAATTTGCATTACTCAAATCAGCACCTCTGAGATTTTGCCGACTTAACGCAGCCCCACTTAAGTCACATTTACGACATTTTTTAGTATCAGTTAGTTGCTTGACATCTTCGGGCTTTTCTGCGTGGACTCGAACAGTTAAAAATAGAGGTAAGAATAAAATCAGTATTATGGAAAGCCGTTTGCATAAAAATTTTGGGGAATCTACAACTCTCATATTGATTACATTCTGCCGATAAAATTGGTAATAATTCAGTATTTAATGATGTGTTTTATGTATATTTGTTCCGGCAATACATAAGTATTTATCCCAGTGACCCAAACCCCTCTTTTCAGTAGGGTTGTGGGTGGGAAGAGAGTAGGGAGTAGGAAAAAGGGTTTTGGGGATTTTATATTTATTTATATACTTCGTTTTTTTAAGAGTGAAAAAACTAAATTGGCAAAGTAATGACAAATTTTGTCCCCTGAGTCGGGATTGAGAAACACTCTATTTGTCCGTTGTGCTTATCAACAATAATTTGTTTAGCGATCGCAAGTCCTAACCCCGTACCCTTATTTACACCTTTAGTCGTAAATAAATTGTCAAAGATACGTTGTTGAACTTCCTGACTCATACCAATACCATTATCAGCAATAATAATTTTGACTTGCGTATCTACGACAAAGGTTGTAATGGTAATCTGGTTGGGATTAGCTGCGATTTCCTGAAAACTACGACTACCATTGGATTCATCTAACGCATCAATCGCATTTGCGAGAATATTCATAAAAACTTGATTTAATTGGCCGGGAAAACATTGGACATTCGGTATATCGCCGTACTCCGTAACTACTTCAATTGCTGGACGCTGTTCATTTGCTTTGAGACGATGTTTGAGAATTAAGATTGTGCTATCAATGCCTTCATGCAAGTTAAATGGCTGTTTGTAGTCTCGATCTGCCCTAGAGAAAGTTCTTAAACTATCGCTAATATTTTTAATGCGATCGCAAGCCATTGTCATTGAGTCAATCATCTTGGACAAGTCTTGGACGGAATAATCTAAATCGATTTCCTCGGCATGATTGAGAATTTCTTCGCTAGGTGATGGTAAGCTTTGCTGGTAAAGCTTTAAGTGTTCGACAATATCACCGATAGTTGGTTTTGCTTGTTGAAGGCTAGCAGAGATAAAACCAAGGGGATTATTCATTTCGTGGGCTATCCCTGCGACCAAATTACCCAGTGCTGACATTTTCTCGCTTTGAATAATTTGTAGTTGGGTCTGTTGTAATTGAACCAGAGATTGAGTTAATTCTGCGGTGCGTTCCTCCACCTGTTGTTCTAAAGTACGGGTAAGATGGGATATTCTCAGGTGTAGTTTTAATCGAGCAATTACTTCTTCCTGCTGGAATGGTTTGGTAATATAGTCAACAGCACCAATTTCTAATCCTTTTACCTTATCTGTGGCATTAGATAATGCCGTCATAAAAATTACCGGGATATCCTCAGTGATTGAATTGGCTTTTAGCCTGCGACAAGTTTCAAAGCCATCAATACCCGGCATCATTACATCTAGGATAATTAAATCGGGGTGAGCATATTCTGCTTGTTCAATGGCTGATTCCCCGTCTGTTGCCATCAGGGCTTTCCAGCCATATCCCTGAATAGCTTCCGATAGAACTTTGAGGTTATTTGGATTATCATCTACTAAAAGTATATGCATTAGTTTGGCGAGATAATTTTTATATTTTAGTGTTTTTTATACTACTAATGACTTGATGAATTTACGTATTTTTGCAGTTTGGAAGCTATTGGCAAGTTTATTCAACTCAGTTGCAAAGGGAGTTAGCTGGTTATTTTCCTCTACTTGCTCTTTTAATATTTCCTCTATTCCCGGTATGTCCCCCATCATTGCGAGATGATATAGTTGTTGCAAAACATCCTGGGATGGAATTACCAATTCATCATCGGCAGCTTGTTCGGGTTTGGGAGATGACGGTTGCCGTGTTGATTCGGCATAAGTCCAATTAACTTTGAGCAGCGATTGCAGTGCATTAAGCAGTTCAGTTCTTTGGAGAGGTTTGGGTACAAATGCTGTTGCCCCTGAGCGCAAACTCCGTTGACGATTTTCCTCAAATACGTTGGTACTAGAAACGATAATAGGGATAGAACTGCATTGCGGATGCGCTTGTAGGTGAACCATAAGTTCAAAACTATCCATATTTGGCATGGCTAAATCGAGTAAAATTACACTTGGGTTATGTTCGATTGCCAACTGTAAACCCTGTTTACCATCACTTGCCTCCAAGGTTTGACAACCAATTTCTTGTAACAAGCTGCTCACGACCGAACGATGGTTATTATCATCATCGACAATCAGAATCTGAGGTGCATTACCTTGAATGCCATTGATATTTTGATAAGTTGAAGTTATCCCCCCCTTATGCGAATTATGGGCAAGAGTTACTGGTACTGTTAAATCCAGCCAAAATATACTGCCTTCACCTAAGTGACTTTGCACCTGAATTTGGCTCCCCATCAATGCAGCAATTCTGTGACTGATGGCTAATCCCAAACCAGTACCTTCAGAACGTTGCCCTGCCGAACCTACTTGCTCAAAGGGTAAAAAGATTTTCTCTAATTGCTCTGATGACATTCCTACACCCGTGTCTTCAATCTGAAAGCGGATGTTAGCAACGGGGGATAAATGCGGGTCTTGTTGGGTTTCGAGCAATTCTACTTTAAAAGATACACCACCGTTGTCTGTAAACTTGATGGCATTACCCAACAAATTAATTAGTACTTGTCGCAGTCGTTTTTCATCGATTTCAATTGCAGGTGGTAAGCTAGAGCTAATTAAAATATTAAAGCTAATTCCCTTCTCAATAGCTCGGATACCGCAAATTTCAGTCACACCATGCAAAAAACTCGATAAATCGATGCTAGCAGTAGCTAATTCTAATTTCCGAGCTTCAATTTTCGACAAATCGAGAATGTCATTAATTAGCGTCAGCAGGTGCGAACCGCATTGGTAGATAATGCTAACTCCTTCCCGGTTTTTCGCTGTCAAGTTTGGCGAACCTTCCAGTACTTGGGCAAAACCCAGGATACCATTGAGTGGTGTACGTAACTCATGGCTCATGTTGGCGAGAAACTCGCTTTTTGCCTGGTTAGCTGCATCAGCAGCTTGCTTTGCTTGCTGCAAATCGTGAGTTCGTTCTTCGACTTTTATCTCTAGGGTTTTGGAGTAATCTATTAGTAGTTCGTTCGTGACTTCCAACTGCTGATTCGCTGCTTCTAACATGCGCTGTTTGTAGGCATTTGTTGTGGCGATCGCGCTACCGATAAATGCAGCTAAGGCAGATGTGACTGGAATCAGCAGACCAACTAAAAACATCCCATAGGCACTTCCCATAAGTGCCGCACTCATAGCTACAGTTGCCCAGAGAATTCTACCACCTGGAATCTTTCCTTTGGTCGGTATACTAGCTAAATACCAACTGCCCGTAGAACCAATTGCAGACCATAAAACAATCCAGAAATATAAAAAATGTCCAGAAACACCGTGGAGTCTGCTTTTGTGCATTTTTGCCTCCTGCACTAGTTGATGGGCAATATTGGCATGGATAACGACACCAGGAGTTGGTTTTTGGGCAGAAACTAACGAGGAACTAAAGGGTGTGCCAAAAAAATCATTGGTACTGGTAGCAGTTGAGCCAATAAATACCATTTGCGATCGCATCAAATTCGCCGGAATTTTTCCCGCTAACACATCACGCATCGAAACGGTACGAAATTTAGTTTCCGAACCATGCCAGTTGAGGAGAATTTGATAACCACCAACATCGGCATCAGTATAACCAGCTTCTTGATTTTTGAGTGGCTGGTAAATTGCCTTACCTAATTTAAACTTTTGTTGCTTTTCGTCAATAGATTCTAAGGTAATTTTCTCAGCTTCAAGGTACTTAAGCGCCACAAGGGTTGCTAGTCCCGCTTTAATTTTGCCCTCTTCTTTGGCATCTTCAGCCGTCAGTAGGGCACGACGCACATGGCGATCGCTATCTAGGACTAAATCAGCTAATCCTACTTGGTCATTTTTTTTCAGTTCCGGTGGGGGATTAACGCGCTCATTAGTAATTTTCTCAACTCCAATCAAGTTAGGAGTAGTGCGGAAAATTTGCGCTAGTTGCTCGTGACCAGTTCCTTCGGGTAAATCGCGGTAGAGGTCAAGTCCAATAGAACGGGGTTGTTGCGAACGAATTTTTTCGAGTAATTGTGCCAATGACCAATCTGGAATTGGCCATTTACCCACTGATTGAATATCACGTTCATCAATGGTAACAATCGTTATTTCGTCAGCGATTCTAGGAGAAGAACGCAGTCGCACTAATTCATCCCGAAATTTCCATTCAGGTAAGTTAAAAAGTCCTAATGACTGACCTAAAGTAACTGTCAGGGCGACAGTGGGAGTAATAATCAGAACACTGCGATGACCTTGGATAAAAGTTAGGAATTTGCTCCACATAATTGAGGGAGTGGGTAGTAGGGAGTGGGGGTGTTTTATTCTTCAAACGAAAAATCACCGAACTCTTATGATTTTCGTTTGAATTTCGTAGGGGCGGGGTTCCCCCGCCCTACAATACTGTGTGCAAAACTAACCTTCTTCGGAAATTAAACAGTGACGGGGTTAGTCGTACGGGCGGGGGAACCCCGCCCCTACAATACCTGCACATAATTGAGGGAATAGGGTGTAGGGGTGTTTTATTCTTCAAACGAAAAATCACCGAACTCTTATTTTTTTCGTTTGAATTTAGGTTAGTCGTGGGGGCGGGTTTAGTCGTAAGGGCGGGGGAACCCCGCCCCTACAGTACCGCGTGCGAAACTGATTTTCTTTGGAAAATGAAATAGCCCTGGGGAATTGAAAATCTAGTCGGGCGTATTAGTACGTAATAACACGCTATTTTCAATTTCTAGATATTAATAACGGAGCCGTTACAATATCTTTCAAACTAACAGAGGTAAGAAGTTCTTCCCATTGCTTGATGATGGTTACATTTTGAGGTTGAGCAACATATAACTGAGCCAATGTAGCTACACAGTCATACCACACACCATTTTTACCCAAAGCCTCTGCTTGTTTGAAAGCATCTTTGTGCTGCATAGCCATTGCCAATTGGGCGCTGGGCTGGATGCGTTGAATCCAACCATCAACGTAAGGCGTGCTGGGGCTGAGTTGTCCATTTATTTTCAATGCCAGGAACCATTGGTAGTTTTTACCAACAGCTAAAGCGGGGGCATCGTTTGGCAATTTGACCGAAACTACCCCAGTTCCAGCAACAGGAATAGTCATCATGTGCTGCATATTACCAGCTTCATCTTTCAGACTAAACACAGCTTCTTGGGCATTAGAAGCTGGAAAATAGACCATTATAGTGGGACGTTCGGATAGGGTTGTACCGTAGAAACTTTGGGGTAAAACAGCAATGAGTGCAGCTGGCCCAGATGCTGCAATCGATGGATTGAGTTCGTAAGAACCGACGCGAGAAGCCCCTCCACTTGCCGGCTGGGGAACGCTGTTGCCTTTGGCTGGAGTAAATAAATTACCTCTGGAAGCTCCTCCACTCGCCTGCTGGGGAGCGCCGTTACCTCTGGTTGGGGTAAATAAATTACCACGGGAAGCTCCTCCACTTGCTTGTTTAGGCGCACCATTTCCTTTCTTTGGCGTAAAGAAACTACCACGGGAGGCTCCTCCTGTTGATTGAGTGGGAGTGCCACTGTTGGGAGGGGGCGTAAATTTTATTCCATAGGCACTACTCCAGGTACTGCTAGTAACTAGAGCGATTAGCAGAGCTAAAGGCCAAAGGCGTAACCTATTTAATGCGTTAATTAAATATCGACTTTCCATTATGTTTCACTTATTCTTGCTAAATCGTGATGTCTGATATGTTTGTTTACCCGAACTAAAAAGTCTGTTTCAACTCTAAACCCTAGCTAAAGCAGGGATATATTAGCTGTTATAAACTACTCTTGATGTAAAAACTAATAAAAAAATACATTTTTACAACAAGTTCAATCAGTAATATTACTTACTTAATTCCAGTTTCCAACTAAAACAAAAGCAGACCAAAAGAACGGGTCGCTAAAATCGGTTTGGCGAATTAAATTGATTTGTGCCTGCCGCAGAGCTTCAGCTTTGGTAGTTTTGGGCTGTCGTAGTTGTTCGTAAAAACGAGTCATGAGCATTTGGGCAGCTCTATCTTTGACGGGCCACAGAGTAGCAATGGTCGAACGGGCACCGGATTTGACAGCTAAACCAGCCAGTCCCAGGACAGCGCGGTCGTCTCCTGCTGCCGTATCGCAGGCGCTCAACACCAATAATTCGATTGCTTTTGATGAATTACCGCCACGATTTTTGAGGAGTTCGGACAATTCCTTTACATTCACTTGTCCATCCCACGTCAGTAAGAAGGTATCTTCGAGGCGGGAACTAAATTGCCCGTGGGTTGCAAGGTGAACAACATCGGCATTACCAGATTTAACGCGATCGCCTAAAGCTTTGCTGGTAAATTGCTGGTTTAGCATCAAGCTAGATGATATAGTCTGGGAGATTTGCTTCACTTCCGATTCCACAGCCGGCAAGGCAGCAAAACCAGAGCGAGATTCGCTAATACCACCGACAATGGCATTAATTTTGTTTTGCTGGAAGGAATGAGCAGCCATTAGTTGCAATCCTGGTGAAAGGGCAACTGCATATTTCTCAATCAAATATTGCTTGCCGTCATACAGGGCTGCCATTGGAATGTTCCGTAATTTACCATCCAAAACAAACACCAATGTCTTGGTATTTTTGAAAGCTTGTTCCTGTTCGGCAGGACGAATCAGCCAATCATAAATTTGCCCTGTAAATCGCTCTCGGTCTTTGGAATCGGAAACTGGGTTCAGGGCAACTAGTAAATTATTGAGTGTTTCCTCGATTTCGGCTTTAGGTTTGCGAGTCACATAATAGCGCAGAGGTTGCCCTGCTTGGGAAAGAATTACCGCTAGCCGATCGGGTAAGAT
>JANNFJ010001386.1:0-3676 GCA_031379725.1 Calothrix sp. OTE_75_metabat_31 | reverse complement strand
TGCTGGTGCGTCGTTAATACCATCGCCAACCATTGCCACGCTACCGTATTCTTGACGTAGGCGTTTAATTACACTTACTTTATCTTCAGGTAAAAGTTCGGCATATATCTCATCAATTCCCAGTTGTTGGGCAACACTTTTAGCAGTGAGTTGATTATCGCCAGTTAACATGACGATTTTCTGCACCCCCAATTTTTTCAAGCGCTGCACTAAAAATACAGCTTCGTCGCGGATACTGTCAGCAACTGCAATTAGTCCGAGAACTTGCCCTGCTTGTGCTACCCAAATAACGGTTTTACCGGAGGATGCTAATTCCTGGCTTGATTGAATTAAATTTGGGGGAATTTGGGTAATTTCTTGCTGAATGAAACCGATTTTTCCAAGGATTATTTTTTGACTTTGAATCAAAGCTGTGATACCTAACCCAGCTAAAGCTTGAACGTTTATAGCTTCAGGTAATTCGAGGTTTTGGGCAGATGACACAATTGCTTGGGCAATGGGGTGTTCGGAACAGGTTTCGACTGCTGCTGCGACTTGGAGTACTTGCACTTCGGAATAACCTGATGCTGGGATAATCTCGACAACTTGGGGTTTTCCTGTAGTTAGAGTACCAGTTTTATCGAATGCGATCGCCTGCACTTTTCCCATCATCTCTAAATAGACACCGCTTTTAAATAGAATCCCTTGTCTTGCCCCATTGGCAATTCCCGATAGTAAAGTTGGCATAATTGCTGCCATTAACGCGCAGGGTGAAGCTACGACTAAAAAAATCAAAGCGCGGTAAATCGTATTTTCCCAACTCCAACCCAAAATGAATGGCGGTAAAACCGCTAACATTAATCCTAAAATCACAATTATCTTTGCATAACCCCGTTCAAATTTTTCGAGAAATTGCTGCGATGGAGGTGCTTCGGTTTGCGCTTGCAAGACTTGTTTGACAATCCTTTGAATCAAACTCGATTCTGGTGGTTGATGGACTCGCAACCGCAACGCACCGTTACCGTTAATTGTTCCACCGAAAGCTTCATCTCCAACAGTTTTCTCAACGGGTAGCGACTCGCCAGTAATTGCGGCTTCATTAATGCTACTAAACCCCTCAATAATAATACTGTCTGTAGGGATAATTTCGCCCGGTTTGACGAGAATTTGCGACCCTACTTTTAACTGACTAATGGCAATCTCTTGTTCTTGCCCGCGTGACAAAACCCTTGCTGTATCAGGAGTTAGCTGCATTAAACTGCGAATTGCACGTTCGGTACTAGCAATTGCATAACCTTCTAATGCACCGCTAATGGCAAAAATCAAAATTAGCACCGCACCATCAACTATAAAATAATACTCGCGTCGCCACAAACCTAAACCAGCAGCACCTAACGCTGCGACAATCATTAATAAGTCAACATCTAATTCTTTTTCTGCAAATAGCGTTGTCAATCCTTCTTTGGCACTTCCATAACCGCCGACAACATAGGCTACTGGTAGTAAAAACAGCGCAAAACCAATCCAATTTAGGTGCAATGCAAACCAGCCAATCAGCACGAACAAACCGCATACCGCAGCAGCGACAGCTTCGGGGTGTTCTTGAAGCCGCGTTTTATAATTAATTGATACCGATGGTATATACATAATCTTTACTGAAGTCATAGTGACTTCCTTAGTCTAAACCTTGACATTAATGTTAATGTCAAGCAGTAAGCAAAAATTAGATGTCGATAAGAGGTTGTATGAATGGTGGCTTAACTATCAAAGAACTTACAGAAGAAGTTGGTGGTGGGATAACTCCACGGATGGTTAGGCATTATCATCAATTAGGGTTATTGCCCGAAGCATTGCGATCGCATGGCAATTATCGGCTTTACTCTGATACAGATGTGTGTCGTCTGCAACGTATCGTCGCGCTGAAGCACCAAGGATTTCAACTCAGTCATATTCGTCAACTTCTGGAAACCGAAAATAATAGTACTCAAACCTTAACAACACATTTACAACGGCAATATCGGACTGTGGTACAGCAAATTGCCCAACTTCGACAAACTGCATCCGCGTTAGAAGCTTTACTCGGACGCGACAAACACTGTCAAATTGTCCAAGCTGAAGTTTTAGCGCAACTCAAATTAATCGAAGTCGAAACCCAATCGGGACTCGATGGACTCGAAAAATTTTGGGCTGGTTTAGATGCAGAAGTTGGCGCACATCCCGAAGACTTTCAAGAATCGCTGCAAAATTTGCTACCCGACCTGTCCCATCGTTCAGAAATTGAACGCGCTTTAATTTCTAACTTAGTTTTGGCTACGGGAGATGTCAGTTTAATTAGGTTTATTCGCTTTGACAGTAATGCTTTTGCAGCTAGTCATGACGCACTAATGTCGGGTTGTCAAATTATTGTAGATATCCCGATTGCAGGTGCATTCGACCAAACAAGATTAGCGCATTTAGGCTGTCGAGTTGAGACATTAGTCGATAATCCGCACATTTCTACGGTCATCGAAGCCGAAAATGCATTTTGGCAAAATCAACAATGGCGTGCCAAATTACAAGAAATTACTCAAAATAGTATTATTATAGTTGGTTATGCTCCTAGCATATTGTTGTCAGTTTGTAAAGCAATTCAACAAAAACAAATTCAACCAGCTTTGGTGATTGGAATGCCGATTGGTTTTAGCCACGCACCCGCTGCAAAGCGTCAACTTATGCAGTCGGGTATCCCATTTATAACTATTGAAGGTACTTTGGGAGGAGGATTATTAGCTGCTACAGCTTTGAATACATTAGCCGAATGGGTCATTGAAAAGCCTGATTGCCATTGTTATTTGAAGCAAAAGAACGACTAAATTTAGGACTATTCGGCATCATGCAAAAATAATATATGTAGACCCAGCACCTATCTAGGTCAGTTCCCTATGGAAAGAAAATACATATTGATTTTGATTACCTCGCATAATACCGTCGTAAAATCACCCACGAAACCACAGGAGTACCAATTAACGCAGTCACCGAGTTAAGCGGTAGCACCATCTGGTTTCCAGGAATAGTACACATTAAATCTGCAATTAACGCCATAATTGCCCCCATCATTGTCACCGCAGGGACTAAAATACGATGGTCGCAAGAATTAAACATACTCCGACACAAATGAGGAACAGCTACACCCAAAAATGCAATAGGTCCGCAAAATGCTGTAATAGCACCTGCTAATATTGAAGCACTTGTAATTATCCAAAACCTGGTTCTTTCCAAATCCAAACCCAGGGTCAAAGCATAGGACTCACCCACCAGCAACACATTTAATGGTTTCGATAACACAGCAGCCACCACCAACCCCAACAATACCACACCTACCAAAATAGGCATTTGTCGCCATGTTACCCCCGCAAAGCTGCCGAAAGTCCATTGTAAATATGCTTGGATTTTTTGACTGTCGCTAAACTGCAACAAAATACTAACTAGCGCACTCGTTGCATATCCAAACAACAAACCTAAAATTAACAGCGTCATCGTATCTTGAACCCGATGCGAAACAACCAATACCAACCCCAACACAGCAGCAGCACCCAAACTCGACGCAATCACCAAAGTCAAATCACCCAAAACACCCATAGATTGAAAAATAGCACCCATACCAGCGAAATTAGCCGTCAGTACAACTAAGGCCACACCCAACGACGCACCCGAACAA
>JANNFJ010001375.1:0-4689 GCA_031379725.1 Calothrix sp. OTE_75_metabat_31 | reverse complement strand
GATCGCTTACGGCGTTATCGGCTCCTGCCGCCGTTGACTGTTGACAGGGCAGCGCTTGCCTAATTTAGGCAAGCGCTGCCCCAGTCATAACGCAAAATTTAATCCTGTCTGATAAAACGCTATCGGGTGATGTTTACCTGTTTGCGATTTTGAGTTCGCAACAAAATTGTGTTGATACTGTCAGTATAGAAAAAGCGAAGGTAATTATATTTACTGGTTTTTGGAATCTCAATATTGTATTCGATGATAAAAATCCATGCGATCGCACCAAAAGTATTTCTAGCAAAGGAATAGAGGTTCAATAGGTGTTTTGAAAGCAGTCAACAAATAAATGGTGTAAAGATGGTGTAAGTTAAAAATAGAATCTTACAAGCCTTATATATCAAGCATTGATACCGGACTGAAAATCCTAGTGTCACGAGTTCAAGTCTCGTTCCTGGCATTCCTCTCTAATCTACGTTTCCTTCACGAGGCAAGGGTTTGGGAGTTTGACCGAACAAAAGCATAATCCAATTATTGGGTATGTTTAGGTCGATTTAGCTAAAAAAATGGTGTAAAGATGGTGTAATCCTTGTGTAGACTAGAAAGTAGATTACACCATCTACGTTTATGAAAAATAAAACGCCAACTGGCAGGGCTTCCAAGGGTTCTGTCACAGCCATCCTTTCCAATGGACGCATTCAGTTGCGTTTTCATTTTGCTGGCAAGCGTCATTATATTTCCACGGGCTATCCAGACACTCCACAACATTGGAAATTAGCACAACTCAAAGCCTCGGAAATTGAAAAAGATATCTTGTGCGAACGGTTTGACCCCAAAAATTTAAGCAAGTATAGCCCAGAAGGTGCAGTCCGTAAGCTTACACCAATTACACCATCTAAAAAGTCTCAACCCAACCTCCCAGAATTATGGGAGAAGTATACAGAATTTCAACGACCTAATTTATCACCAAGTACCCTGGCAAAGGATTATAAAAAAGTTGACCGCTGTGTGAATTTACACCTGCCGAAAAATTCTGTTGATGATGCAATAGCAATTAGGGATTGGCTTGTTGTGAATAAAACTGCTAATTCTGCAAAACGTATGTTGACGCAGATAAATGCCTGTTGCGATTGGGCAGTAAAATCTCAACTAATTGCCAATAATCCTTTTGTGGGGATGGCTGCCGATATTCGGGTTCCCAAGGGGGAGTCGGAGGATACGGATATCAACCCTTTTTCTTTGGAAGAACGCGATACTCCTTCGGAGTCACTTCGTGAACGCATAATCCAAGGTTTTAAGAGCGATCGCCATTACAAATACTATGCACCGTTTATCGAATTTCTATTTTTGACAGGCTGTAGACCGTCAGAAGCAGTTGCTTTGCAGTGGAAATATATCACCTCGGACTTTCGGACAATTCGTTTTGAACAGGCAGTGGTGGAGTCGGAAAATGGCTTGGTTTGCAAGAAGGGATTAAAAACGCAGAAAAAACGGTCTTTTCCTGTTAATCCGAAGTTGGCAGCACTATTACAATCCATTAAGCCAGAAGGTGCAACAGTAGAAGATAAAGTATTTCCAGCACCCAAAGGAGGATGGATTGATGCCCATAATCTCAATAACAGGGCATGGCATTCAGTACTGAACAAATTGGGTAGTAATATTGAATACCGCAATTTGTATCAAACTAGGCATACCTTTATTACAGCAGCACTGGAAACGCCGATTATGATGTCTGATGGGGGAATGAGGATGTTGGATGCGAAGGACATCGCCAAGCTAGTGGGTACGAGTGCCAAGATGATTTACTAACATTATGCAGGGGCAAGAAAAGAATTGTTTGTGCCGGAGTTTTAGGTTGTTTTACGAATTTTAGAGCCAGATTATCCTACATGAAAAACTGGTGAAAGTATTGTCCTTCAGGATAATTCTATTGAAAATATCAGCGTATTTCATTGTAGTACGGGTATGTCATAATTTTGTTAAACTCAGTAAAAATAGGTCAAGAGAAGCCCGTGTCATTGAAAGGTATAGCTAAAGAAACGTTGCAAATTCTGTCCAAGGGTGAGTTCATCTCAAAGTCTGGCAATGTTATTAATTTTGCAACCGAGCAAAAAATGGCAGAAGAAGCGACTAAATTATATTGCCCTGAAGAGGTTGAAAATTTACTGCAAAACACACCATGTGATACAAAATGTCGTTGTTCAGTAGAAGTTACTCACGAGACAACCCAAGCAGCAGCCTATCGCTTGGTAAAGAGTGAAGGTTGCCAAGACCTCTTGTTACTAAATTATGCATCCGCTCGAAATCCTGGTGGCGGATTTATCAATGGTGCAAAAGCACAAGAAGAAGATTTGGCACGCTGTTCGGGTTTATATCCATGTCAGTTGAAACAGCCCAAGTATTATGATTATTGCGAAAAGCTGTGGGGAACTCGCACACCGACTGTGTTAGATGCGTTTGCGGGTGGTGGTAGTATACCATTTGAAGCGGCGAGATATGGGTTAAATGTGCTGGCATCGGATTTAAATCCGGTTGCGGTGGTGACGATGAAAGCTGCGATGGAATATCCGTTGAAATTTGGGCCCGATTTGCAGCAGGATATTGATAAATGGGTGAAATGGGTAGGGGATGAGGCACAGAAAAGGTTGGCTGAGTTTTTCCCTTCTTTACCTGGGGAAACTGTGCAAAATTATTTATGGGCACATACGGTTGTTTGTCCGAGTTGTGAGTCGGTTGTTCCGTTGAGTCCTAATTGGTGGTTGAGTAAAACTAGCAATTATGCGGGGAAAGGACAAGCGAGGAAAATTACGAGTGATTGGTATGCGGTAAAGCCAATTCCTAATCCTGAAAATAAGCGGGTTGATTTTGAATTGGTTAAGGGAAGGAAGGGGAAAGGAACAACAATTCAAACTGATGATGGGGAATATGAACCTGATGATTACAATACAATTAGCCGAGGTGTTGGCAAATGTCCTAATTGTGCAAATGTAATTGACAATGAATACATTTCCTCTCCAAGCCAGGAAAGCAAATTAGGACATCAAATTTATGCAGTTGCTTACAAAAAAGGTAAAGGAAGCTTAGAATTTACCACTCCTACAGAATGTGATTTAAAAGGTGTTTATTTAGCTGAATTAAAATTTATTGAAAAGCTCAATCAATGGGAAATAAATAATCTTATTAGTCATGAACCTACACCAATGAATCCTCAATATTCTATGATTCGCAATTATGGAATAATTGAATGGACCCAGTGCTATAACTACCGTCAAAATTTGACTCTCATAAATTATGTTGAAATAATCAACGAAGCAAAAGCATTAATTCATGCTGAGTATGAATGGGAAAAAGCAGAAGCAATTTCAACTTATTTAGCTTTAGTATTTGATAGATGTGTTGATGTCAATTGTAGGTTAGCCCACGTAAACGCAATGGGACCGAAAATTGAAGGTGCTTCTGGACAACACGCTCTTAATCTAATCTGGAATTATCCAGAAGTTAATGGCAGTACACGTTTATGGCAATGGTGTGCAGATAAAGGTGCTTCAAATTACTTCCAACTTTGTGCATTATTCGGAACAAAATCAGGTTCAACAGGTATTCCAGGAATCGAAAAACACGATCCAAAATCCATCCAAATTAACTCAGCATCAGCCGATAATTTAACCCACATCCCAGAGAAATCTGTAGATGCAATTGTAATTGACCCCGTCATCGCATTAAACCCCCCGGTATCGATTTATGCTTAACCGCTTACGGTTGTGCATTAAGCGTATTTACCAAACATAGTTTCATCCTCGACAGTGCAGGTAATCAAGTCGAACCGAAAGCCGCATTTGAAGAAGTGCGTCAGGCAATAGTCGCATACCGACTGCAAAACCTCTTAGAAGGCAAAGACTTTAACGGCATCGACCCCTTAACCCAATGGTACATCCTCGCTTGGGACACATTTGAAGCGCGAGAATTCCCCTTCGACGAAGCTAGACAACTTGCTTTAGCAGTGGGTGGTTTTGATGTTTCCGACTTGGTAAAAAAGCACAAATTAATCGACTCAGCAAGCGGTTTCTGTAAATTACTCACACCCCAACAGCGGTTAAAAAAACGCGCTTTCTCGGTAATTGATACCGAATTTTCTGCCCGCTTTTTAGTCGATGGACTTCATGCAATTATCGCCATTTACGAAGAAGAAGGAAATATCGAACCCGTGCGAAGATTTATGAAAAGTACGGGTTTAGTTAGTAACGATTTATTTATGCGTAGCTTTGAAGTGGCGTTAAAAGTAATTCCCAGAATAGGGGATGAGAAAAAGCGGATTTTGGAAGAGAAATATCTATTAGATTTGTGGTTGTCGATGGATGAAATTAAAGCTGCTTCCAGCCCTTTGTGCCAATAGAGATAGCCTGCGATTAAACCAAAAATTGAATTCCCGACGATTACATAAATGATAATTCCCATCGTCACTTGTGTTCCCAGAGTAAAGACAAGGGGCAAATGAGCCAAACCAAATAGAAAAGCTGAAACAGCGATTGCTGCCACAAAACAAACCATAGTCGGCTCACCCTGCCCTTGGTCAAAAATGCGCCAACCAATCCATACTAAAAGCGTCATCATTCCCCATCTGAGCAATAACTCTTCAGTAATACCTCCATACAGAATTCGAGTTAAAAGTGGGGTGTTGCTAGATAATTCCTCAGCTTTGAGGATAAA